>JAAUVF010000062.1 GCA_012030815.1 Nanobdellota archaeon
TGTACAAAACTAAAATTAGGTAATATGTACAAAAATAAAGAATAAAAATTTTATTCTATTTTATCATATGGCTCGATTGGATCTCTTGTTGTTTTGTTATCTTTAAGCCATTCCAAAGTTTTGACAAAAGAATCAGCCAGCTCAATAGTTGTAAGAACTGGAATTCCTAATTCCAAAGACTTTCTTCTAATCTGATACTCATCTTCAAGCATTCCAACATATTTTTCAAGTGTGGATGTACTTGGAATATTTATTATGAAATCAATTTTTCGTTCATAAAGTAAATCAGCAATGTTTGGCTTTCTATTAGGCTCAGAGATTTTATGAACTACTTCAATGTCGCCGATTTTTTCTTCAAAAAAATTCTGCAGTGTGCTCTGTTGCAACTATTTTAATCCAAAGGTTCTTTAATCGTGCAATTGGTTGTAGTAATTTTTCTTTATTTTGAGAGCCACCAACTGTAACAAGTGCAGTTCCTGTTTGTGGCAGGTGATATCCTGCAGAGGTAAGCCCCTTTGCAAGTGCATCATAAAAGCTAGTTCCAAAGCATGCTACCTCACCAGTAGATTGCATCTCCACACCTAGTCGTATGTCTGCTCCCTCTAAGGCCATAAAGGAAAATTGTGGAACCTTGATTCCAAAATTATGAATTTTTTGCCATTTATTTTCAGGCAGTTTAGGCAAAGGTTTACCCAAAATTGCATTTGCTGCAAGCATGATTAGATTTGTTTTAACAAGTTTTGATACAAACGGCATAGAACGTGATGCTCTAATGTTTAATTCAATCACATAAACATGATCATCATGTATTAAAAATTGTAAATTAAATGGTCCTTTGACATTAAACGTTTTTGCAATCTTTATAGAATATTCAGTAATTGTTTCAATTGTTTTATTGTTTAGTCTCCACGGTGGAATACACATCATAGCATCACCAGAGTGAACACCCGCACTTTCAATATGTTCAACTATAGCTCCAATGATAACATCAGTCCCATTACTTACTCCATCAACATCAACTTCAAGTGAGTTTAACATGAATTTGGATATTACAACAGGATGATCAGGCGATACATCGGTTGCTTCTTTGACATATTTTTTTAATTCATCTTGAGACCAAACAACTTTCATTGCAGCGCCAGATAACACATAAGAAGGTCTAACAATTACTGGAAACCCTACATCGTTTGCAAAAATCTTAGCCTCGTTAACATTTGAAAATGCTTGCCAACGCGGTTGCTTAATATGTAATTTATCTAATTCGGCACTAAATTTGGAGCGGTCTTCGGCTTTATCAACATCATTTGCACTAGTACCCATGATGTTAACACCAAGTTTTGCAAGACCAAGTGTAAGATTATTTGCAGTTTGGCCACCAACACAAGTGATAATTCCTTTAGGATTTTCAAATTCTGCAATATCCAAAATTCTTTCTAGGGTTAATTCTTCAAAGTACAATCTACTACATATATCATAATCAGTTGAAACAGTTTCAGGATTACAGTTTACAACTGAAACATTTTTTTCACCATTTTCTTGCAAGCCCCAAACCATGTTTACAGTACCCCAATCAAATTCCACACTACTGCCAATTCTGTAAGGGCCGGCACCCAGAACTATTACTCCTTTTTCATCAGGGTTAACTTGAATATCATTTTGATTACCACCGTATGTCAAATAAAGATAGTTAGTAACAGCAGGCCATTCAGCTGCCAAAGTATCAATTTGCTTTACAGATGGTAACACACCAGCTTTTTTGCGTATTTCACGTACTTCTTCAGGAGATTTGTCTTTTGCACGAGCAATCTGTTTATCAGAGAATCCCAATTTTTTAGATTCCCAAAGTAACGGAGTTGCAAGTTCTTCTTGTTTTAATTTAGATTCAGTATCCACAATATTTTGATTTTTCAATAAACCATGGGTCAATTGCAGATAATTTGTAAATTCTATCAACTGAAATTCCAATTTTGAGTGCAGCTGCAACATAATACAAAATCAAGTCATCAGGATGAGAAAGACGATCTTCTATTTGCTCTTCATCAAATGTTTTCATGTTTGCTCGGTTTAGAACTAGACCATCATTTCCAATGTCAAGCATACGAATTGCTTTTTGCAATGATTCCTCAAAGCTTCGTCCAACGGCCATAACTTCACCAACGGACTTCATTGTAGGTCCTAGTTTTCTTTTTACAAGATCAAATTTTCCAAAATCCCAACGAGGATGTTTACATACAACATAATCCAAGGATGGTTCAAAACAAGCAGTAGTTGATTTTGTGATTCTATTTACTAATTCAGGAAGTGTATAACCTAATCCAATTTTTGCAGACATGTATGCAAGTGGGTATCCTGTTGCTTTACTTGCAAGAGCAGAAGAACGTGATAATCTTGGATTAATTTCAATTGCAACATATCTATCAGATTCAGAATCTAACGCATATTGAATATTACATTCACCTACTATTCCAACATGTTTTGTTGCACGTAAAGCTGCAGTTCGTAACATGTGATATTCATGATTGTTGATTGTCTGTGAAGGTGCAACTACAATGTTATCACCAGTGTGAACTTTCATTGAAAGTACATTTTCCATATTACAAACAATCACATTGTTACCTTCCCAATCCTGCATCACTTCGTATTCTATTTGCTTCCAATGTCCAATGTATTCTTCAACTAGAACTTGGCCTACAAGGCTAGCACGCAATCCTCGTTCTACAATTTCGTGTAATTCAATTTCATTATATGCAACTCCACCACCCTTACCTCCAAGTGTATATGCAACTCGAATAATTACAGGATATCCTAATTCCTGAGCTATTTCTTTTGCATCTGTAAAATTTCTAACTGTTCTACTTTTTAGAACTGGAACATTACATTCAGTCATAGAATCTTTGAAGAGTTGTCTATCCTCAGTTCTTTGAATGCCAGGAATTTGTGTACCTAAAACATGAACCCCATACTTTTCAAGTATACCAGCTTCGGCAAGATTAATACCACAATTCAAAGCAGTCTGACCCCCATATGCCAGCATTATTCCATCTGGTCTTTCCTTTTCGATAACAGATTCTACATACTCAGTATTTACAGGTAAGAGATACACATTATTTGCAAATCTTGTATCTGTCTGAATTGTTGCAATATTTGGATTGATTAGAATACTTTTCAGTCCATCTTCGTGTATTGCTTTGAGGCATTGGCTTCCGGAGTAGTCAAATTGACGGTCGTTTTTAGCGACTCTCGCCGGCTTCTCCGATTTTTATTGCCCCACTACCAAGTACAAGAATTTTTTTTATCGACTCATTTTTTGGCAGATTTGCCTTCCTCCATAAGGTGTTTGAGTTCTTCAAAGACGAATTTACAATCGTAAGGTCCTGGTGCAGCTTCAGGATGAAACTGAACTGCAATACAGTTTTGTTTTTTGTGTTTGATTCCTTCGACTGTTTTATCGTCTGCGTTTGTAAACCATAAAGTAAATTCAGATGTTTTCAATGATTCAGGAGTTATTCCATAACCATGATTCTGACTTGTGACATAGACTTGATTGTTTTCCAAATTAACACACGGTTTATTTTGTCCTCTATGACCATATTTTAATTTGTAAGTTTCAGTGTTACCAGCAAGACCGATTATTTGTGCACCTAGACAAATTCCAAGTGTTGGAATATTTTTTTCAATTAATTTTTTGGTCAGTTTCAATTAGTATCTGGACATTTTTGAGGATCTCCAGGACCATTACTAATCACAACTCCTTGTGGGCGATAAGACATAATTTTTTCAAAAGAGGTATTCCAAGGTAATCGTATTACCTTGTAGCCAAGTTCACGAATGTTTCTCAGTATAGCATTTTTTGTACCAGTATCAATTACAACAACAGATTTTTCTTCAGAACCATAAATCATTTCTTGCTTTGTAGATACAGTGTCCATAAACTGCTCAGAATTATAATGAGGTGCAACTGCTAGTTGTTTTTTGACTTCGTCTACATTAATTTCAGTGTCAGAAACTACCAAAGCTGCCATTTTTACTCCACCTTGACGTAAATTTTTTGTTACTGCTCTTGTATCAATTCCAGAAATTCCAGGAATTTTTTCATTGTATAACCATTCATCCAAAGTCATAGACATATTCCAATGACTAGCAGATAATGAGAGTTCATGGACAACTAAGCCGCGTATTTGGATTTTATTTGATTCAAAATATGTAGATATTCCATCCTTGTCTTTGATTGATGGATCTGGGACTCCATAATTGCCTACAAGAGGGTAAGTTAGTGTAAGAATTTGGCCACTATATGAGGGATCAGTCAGAGTCTCAGTGTATCCAACCATTCCGGTATTAAAGACAATTTCACCAAAAACAGTTGTAGGATAACCAAAGCCCATACCCTCTAAAACCGTGCCATCATCAAAAATTAGCTTCCCAAACTTGTTTGTGTGGACTGATTTCTTTGTAGTAATGTGACCCTCGACGAGTACTTTTGATTCTGGATTTAAGTTTTTGAAGGCTGATCGCTAAAAAAGGCAATGGATCTTAAAGAGCACGGAATTCTTCACTCCACTTGTGATATGCACGTACCATTCAAGTGAAACGCTTGGTTTTCTTCTTTCCATTATTGCTTTAAAGTCAGCAGTTAAGAGTTTCACGTGGTTGTATTGGTGTTTCACCTTCTACGGGTTCATGATAATCAGGAGCATTAAATATTTCATGAACTGCCTTGATTTGTGCTGCCTGACATACATCTTTGATATCACTTGCACTGTAACCATCAAAAAGTTTTTGAGAGTTCTGCCGTGCGAGATTCCAACAAGGGAGGCAATTGATCCGGCGTAAACAAACGTGCCGAAAAGAGACGACGTTCGGCATTCAGGATCTGGCCGAAGATGATCCGCGAGTCCCCGTTATCCCCGCAGATGGACTTGAAACGATCCCATTGCGGCAGTCGTTGAGCGATTTCGACCGTCGGAGTCTGGAGAAAAGCGTCCAATTCGTCATCAAACAAACTCCTGTGCAAGCGTTCGAGAATCTGCCCCAGCCGGAATTTGGTCTCTCCCGGGGATGTGGCCGCAATCTGTTCCAGCATCGCAACAGATTCCACCGGAACTTTCAGCAAGTCTCTTGTGGCTTGCTGTCGGTCAGCGAACTCGGTGCTCGAGAGTCGTTCGACAAGTAATCGCAAGCTTGTTTCCGAAGACTCGGCGCCTACTTTGGTCTCCAATTCTTGCTGTGCGGAGGCTGTTTCCACGTCACCGAGGAAAAGCAGTACTTGCAATCAGAATGAAAAGCAGCCGGGACATTTGCGGATAAAACCGGGGAAATTCGGGAAAACACGCGATTGGCGACATCAAAGGAACACGGTATGTTCTACCTGAGACGGCATTGTGACCGATTTCTATCGTCCGCGCCGCAGCATTTTTCGCTGTTTGAGACGAATTCGGCAGGCGTGCGCCGTGTTGGCAGTTTGGGTGGAATGTGACTGCAATGAACGGCAGAGCGGAACTGAATCTGCGGTTTCGAGTTGGTTCACAGCTCGATCGGACGCAAATTGCCCGGAAAGCCCCGCAGCACGCTCCGCGCTATAAGCCGATGCTTATGATCAGCAGTTGCTTACGATCAATCGTGTCGGAAGCTGCTGAGAAATGGCCGGACTGAGTGATATCTGAGCGGATTTGCTTATTTCGCGTTGCTGGGCCGGATTCATCAAGTCGTACGCAATCACGGCAACCATGTGGTGCCCCCGACGCTGCCCAACCCCATGCCAGTGGCGACGTCAGCCCACAAAACAAAAAAACGCCCCAAACCAAAACGCTGCATCAAAACTCTCACTGACCAGGAACTGTCACGAAACTATTCAAAA
>JAAUVF010000063.1 GCA_012030815.1 Nanobdellota archaeon
ACAATTCGATTAATTGCTTGTATTGAGTTACAATACTCTGCAACTCTTCTTTCAAATTTCTCTTTTTCATCCTCGGTAAATCCCAAATATCTTGCAATTTGATTGTCTTTCATGATTACTTTAGCTCCTATTACAATAACTCCTGGTTGAGATTTTGGTTCAAATATCTCTACAGGAACTCCATATTTTCCTGCATGTTTTACTAGGATTTGAAATATGTTTTCAGGATTCTTCATATCCTCAAAAGAAAGGCCTTCATGAATTAGCCATCTTTCAACATTATCTCGCATTCTAGATGTGGCCATTACTCAATAATCCTGACTAGTTCTATATGATTCTAAATTAGAGTATCTGCCTATCTAAATTTACAATATTTCTAAATTCGAATTTAGAAATAATCAAATATACGCCTGTTGACAACTGATTTTTTGTGCTTGTTATTACACCTTGACGTTAAAGTTTGGAGTAAATTCAGGCATCTGTGAAATGATGATTATGTTTAGAATGAATCCGATAATTCCTAAAACTATTCCCAAGTAGAGGCAGTTTTTTGCCTTATTTGGATCATCTCGTCTTAAAATAAAATATGCAATAATTCCGCCAATCCATCCTAGAAATATTGGTAAAATATACCACCCATTACTTCTAGATTTTCCATACTCCATTTTGTTTTCAAAGTTGTATATCTGCTAATAAAATTCCTTCAATTTTAGCTGGTTTTTTTCTGTATCTGTGTTATCTCTATCTCTACTGTCTCAAGTGGGTCATCTACCTGATTTCGTCTAATAGAGAACATCTTTGGTTTTTCAAAATCCTCTGTACAGTCTGGACATGCATATACCAGCACCTGTGTTCATTTGGTGCTTTTGGATTGGATAATCTTGGATAATACACCAGTCTAGCCCCACAGTCAACACAATATCTGTTGGCCCTTCTAGTTCTGACCAATGTAATCCTCCTGCATTATACTAGATATGCGATCATCTATTAGATCTAACCTGTCTAATAGAGTACACCAATTAGTGTCAATCGATCAATATTTCTAAATTCGAATTTAGAAACATTATTTGTTTAGATGGTAAAATTACAACACTGAATCAAGATACAATATTTCAAAACTCGAGATTAGACATAAGAAGCGCCTCCCATCAGACTTGAACTGATGACCATCCGATTAACAGTCGGATGCTCTACCACGCTGAGCTAGGGAGGCACAAGTTTGTACCTTAGTAAAAGCGATTTAATCCTTGCGCCTAGGAGTATTATGTTACACTTGAATGTCTTTAGTTGAATTTTGCAAAGAATTCTTTGATTTCGTTTGAATGATTTTCGACAAGTTCGATTATTTCCATGTGCTCCTCTGCAGTTGGTTCGCGTTTATGGACAATCTGAAATGCACTTAATGCAGAACCTACCATCTCTCCAACAAAAAAACCACAAAGAAAATCCCCCACATTTTCACAATTCCAAAGTTGTCCTACTCTTGGTGATGCGCCAGCTGTTTTGTATAACTCTAAAGTCTGTTCAATCAATGATGACGTTTGTTTTGCAAATTCAGGATCAAGAGTCATGTAGAGTAACTAACTTGTGGAAAATGTGTTATTTTTCTATTCCTTTTTTCTTCTCATATGCATATACGCCGTCTAAGAAGACTCTATGATCTTTGTCTTTTACCTTACTACGTAGTTCTATATTTGCAGCTGTTTGTGTAATGTCATTCCATACTTCTCCAGTTAAAATTACATCTTCTCCCTTTGGAACTACTTTTGTATTTCCGATAATTTTTGTAATTCTAGATGATCTTTCCCCTTGGAAGTTTTCAATCAATACAGTTCTGTCTTGAACTTTTACTGTAATTGGAAAGTGAGCAAATACTATTTTCATTTTAATGGTATATCCTACAACTAGACCCTCACAAAGATTTCTGATAATTGATCTTGCAGTGTGTAATATGGAATAGTCTCTTTTTCTATATCCTTGTGATTTTAGAATTACTTTACCGTCTTTGATTTCAATGTTTACTGGTATATGTCTAAAGTTTTTGTATGTTTTACCTAGTGGACCTTCAAAATGTAACATGTTTTTCTTTAGTGTGACCTTTACTCCTTCTGGTATATCTACCACTTCTTGGAATTTTTCAATCTGCTCAGTAGACATATCCTATCAAAAATCCTCCCAATCCTTTGTTTACAGCATCATGGTGTGACATTACCCCTTGATTTGTTGTTACTAGCAACATACCTCTATTGTATGCTGGTAAGTATTGTTGTTCCCAATCGTTATACTCTGTATTTTTTACTTTAAATCTTGGTGAAATTGCACCGCATTTTGTAATTTTTGCCAATAATTCAATCTTGAATTTTCCGCCTCTTTTATCATCGATATGCTCAAACTCTCCGATGTATCCATCCTTTTGAAGTGTCTTTAGAACCTCAATTCCTAGTTTTGAAGTAGGAAGAATAATACAATCGCTTTTTCTTCTGGCTTCATTATTATATAATGTTACAAATAGATTGGCTAAAACATTCTGTGCTGGCATTTATATCACATATTTTTCCTGAAACCTAAAGATGTTGCTACTTCTCTAAAACATCGTCTGCATAACATTAATTCGTATTTTTGAATTACGGCTGTATAATCTCCACATCGTTTACACCATTTAGAACCTCTACCAAAATCATGTTTCTTCCTTCCAGTTGCTTCGTATGATCTATCTTTTGCCATTATACTATTGTCACTCCAAATTCTTTAACTAGATAATCCTTTGCTTCCTGACTCTTGATGGTATGTGATTTTCCTACACTTGCTTTGTGTTTACTTCTTTTTCTAATTCCATATCCTGGTCTTGTTAATGCCACTGAAATACCTAAACCTAAAATTCCAACTTGTGGATCATATTTTACTCCAGGGATATCGATGTGCTCTTTAATTCCAAATGAGAAATTTCCAAAATCGTCAAATGATTTACCGTTTAACTGATTTCCTTTTGCATCTAGTAATCGTTTTAACATTTCTCGTGCATCATCTCCTCTAATTGTAACTGCAACTCCTATTGGTTCTCCTTGTCTTACTCCCCATTCTCTCTGTGTTTCTTTTGCTTCTCGTGCATTTGATTTTTTTCCTGAAATGTGATCTAATGCTTTTTTAGCTACTAGAATAATATCTCCAGATTTTCCTAATCCCATATTCAGGACAACTTTCTCTAAAGATATTTTTTTCATTGGGGATTCTGTTACTTGGGACATATGATCACTTTATTTGAATTAGAGGTTCCTTTTTTCCTACTACTAGAATGATGTCTGTTGGAATTTCAATTTTTCTTTCTCCTAAGACTAGTACGATACGTTTAGGTAAAATGTAAGTTCCTTGCTCAACTGATTCAATCGTGCCAATCTCTCCTGCGTTAATTCCCCGTGTTACCAAAACATGTGCATCTTTTTCTAATTTTATTACTTCGAGAATTTTTTGATCAGGAATTTGTATTAAACAACTGTCTCCAACATTTACTTTAACATCTGTAATTGTTGAACGTCCATCATGAAACCCTATTTGCATTCTACCTTTGCTGATAGTTGTTTTACTTGTAACTCTAACGAGTTTTTTTGTTTTTTCAGAATCTTTAATTTTTAATGGCTTTAGTATTTTTCCTTCCAATGGAACTAATCTATACACGTCAGGAACATTTTCTAATTCTACAACATCCATTAATCCAATTGCATGGTGAAGTGATTTTCTTACTACTCCGTCAATTTTGACTTTACCTGTATAGATTGCAGCTTTTGCTTCTCTTAATGTTGTTACAATTTTTAATATGTCTCTGAGAAATACTGCAGTTGGCACTGAATACTCTTTTTTGTGTGGTCCTGGCCTAACTGTAATTACAAATCGCTTGTCTTTTCTTTTAATTCCCCAGAACTGTGGGGCCATTTGTCTTTTGAGTTTTTTTACTTCCAGATATGCTTACCATTATTTTTTCAACTTCCTTTTTTTGCTTTTTTTGGTACTAATGTTTCTTTAGTTGTATTGTCTTTTTTTGTTGCTTTTTCTGTGGTCACTTTTGGCTTTTCTTCATCTGCTTTTGGTTTTTCTACAACTGGTTTAGGCTTTTCAGTTGGTTTTTTGCCTTCTAATTTTGCAATTCTCCATTTATCGTCGGTGTTTAATCCTGTTACTAGTAGATTTGAAGTATGAATATAGACGTCAAATTTATCCCCTTTTGTTTTTTCTTTTTTAACACCTTCTATGGCAACACTGCTTTTCTTTGTTGATACTTTGGATACTTTACCATCAACTCCTTTGAATTCTCCTCGTACAATTTTTTATGCTATCTCCTTCTACAACTCTAACGCTTTTTTTGCCATATTTTTTACGAAGGTCATCTGATAACTGGCTTCCTAATTGTTTACTTCTAGTGTGGAATGTTGCTCTATACATCAAATGGTTACGCATTTTTGTTGGTTTCATTTTAAACCACCATTGATGCCAAGTTAGCTACCCTTGGCCATTTTTCTGTAGCTTCTGCTGCAACAGGTCCTTTGATGTCTGTTCCTTTGACTTCTCCTTCAGGAGTAATTAACACTGCGGCATTATCTTCAAAACACACTCTTACACCATTTAATCTTCGAACTGCATATTTCTGTCTAATTATAACTGCACCATACACTTGTTTTCTTAATTCAGCTGGACCTTTTTTTACAACGACATTACAAAAATCTCCAACAGACGCTGCTGCTAATTGTGCATGTCTGGTATGATGTCTTTGTACCATTACAATTTCAAGTATCTTTGCACCTGTATTATCTGCGCATACTATTTGTGCTCCTATTGGAATTGCTTTTGTTACTCTAGGACGGAATTCTGATACTCCTTTTCCTGCTTGTTTTGCCATTATGCTTTAACCTCTACTACTACATATGATACTGATTTTGAGATTGGTCTACATTCGGCTGTCAATACATGATCTCCGGTCTGAACATCGATGCATTCAGGAACATGTGCATGAATTGTATTTTTACTTCTGGCATATCTTTTAAATTTTAGATAGTATATTGGTGATTCTTTTTGTAATGTGATTGTCTGTTTTGCTTTATTGCTTGTGACTTTACCATCAAATAACTTTCCTCTAACTGATAATTTTCCGTGAAACGGACAATGTGCATCTGTACATTCTCTACTTGGAGCCTTTACTTTTAACCCAATGTTTAATGTCATGCTTTTCCTCCTATTCTATCAAATGATCTTTTTGCAATTTGTGCGCCTTGTAAAATAATCTCTTTGCTATTTACTGTAAATTTCCAACTATTGTTTAATTTTGCAATCATTTTAGTTCCATTTTTAGTGTTCATTGTGATCATTGATTTTGTTTCATCTATAATGGTTCCATTTAATCCTATGATTTGTGAATTAGAAGATTCTGTGATCTCCGTGTGTAGTCCTATTAGTTCATGTGAGGATAAGTTCTGTTCTGTAATCATTTCTTTTTCAGCTCATTTACTCGTGTCATCATTCTTGCAATATCATGTCTGAGTGGTTTTAACTTTCCACTTTCTTTTCTTAATGTTCCTTTTGAACCATCCACTCTTAATTTAGCAAGCTCACTTCGTGATTCTTTGGATTTTACTTTTAAGATCTTTTTCATTTAATGCGCGTATTGTTTTCATTGATAATCTGGTCATAGCAATTTTGCCTCCTCATCTTCTAACGTTTCAAGCTCTTTCATTTTTTCTTCTTCTATTGCAATTTGTTCTGATTCTGTTCTTGCTTTACGCTCTGCGGCAGTTTCATCTCTCATCTTTCCGGTATCTGCATCTTTGATTTGTTTTACCTTCTTTGGTTTTTGTGTTTTTAA
>JAAUVF010000064.1 GCA_012030815.1 Nanobdellota archaeon
CAACAGGAACTTGCGGTAAAAGTAATCCAGAATAATATCCGTTATTGACAATTAAACCATCTCTTCCAACTTTAATCTTTGACAAATATTCTTCAGAATTCTTTACAATAATTTTTTTTGGCGGAGTAAGTATAGTTACTTCAAACATTATTGAATTGAGATCTTTATCTTCAATAGGAGAAAATCTTGGATCTTTTGTTGCAGCAGAAATCGAAGCATCAAACAATGCATCATACAATAATTTATTTGGTAATGGATAACCTATGCAACCACGTAATCCTTGTTTATCATTAAAGTTACAAATATTCCAGATTTAAAAGAAAAATTATTTTTAAATTCATTTTCTAGTTTTAATTTTCTACCATTTTTAACATATTCAGTAACAATTTTTCTTGCAGTACTAACAAGAAGTTTTCCATCTTCATTTGATAGATTATTGTAGTCTTTCATTTATCTGTCCTACAAATACTTGCAAATTTTTAATATGTGTACCTTCCCAATAGATCTTATCACAATTTTTGCATCTCCAATAGTTTTCATTTAAATTAAAAACTCTTGGAGGTATTTTTTCTTTGTAATTATTCTTATCAATTGATTCTGTTAATGAATTACATTTTGTACATCGTGCTATATTTCCATTTATTTCAAAGTTCTTTAGACATATTTTATTAGTTAATTCAAGAAATTGCTCAATCAATTTTTGTTTAGTGATATAGATGGTTTGTATTCCAAATTTTTGTGCTCGTAAAATTAATTCATAATCTTTTGAAATGATTATTCTTTTGTCTTTAATTGCTATATCAATTAATTTTGTATCGTTAATATCTGAAAAATATTTAGAGTCATAGCCCAATAATCTTAATTTTCTAGCAATGTTACCTAACATTGCATCCACAAAGAACATAGGAATGTTTTCTGGGTTACGTAACATCTCCTATTCCTACTTCTGTGATCTGACTTGATCCTGCTGGAAGTACACGAACAAAATCATCAATGTTTATTTTTTTTGTAATCTCTTCTTCTAATTTTAAAAACTCTAATCGAATTTTTTTTGCAGCATCTACCATTTCTAATCCATGCGGTTCAATTATCACATAACAAATTGAATTTTTTTAATTGTATCAGGTGGTCCGCTAGTTAGAACATAATCATCTCCTTGTGGAATTATTCCAACAGCTAATTTGAGAGTAGATATTTTTACAAAATTTCTTTGTCCTTCTATTGTAAAAGATCCTTTTGGTAAAAATTGTCCACTGGGTGCTGATTTTTTTACTTGATCTGGATTTACCCAAAATGCACTAACACCATACATGCCTTCTCTCCATGCTCTACTAAAGCAAACGGTTGCATGTGCAACTTCGTTTAAACTAGCTGCAGATGGATTATCAGCATTCTTTAGAATAAAAAACGGTGAGCCAAAAATATCACCATGAAATATTTTATCATTTTTTTCTAAATGTTTTCTCACTACAGCAGAGTTTGAAGGTGCATCTCTCCCACCTATGGCAAGAATACCATCAGATGTAAAGAACCATCTGTATCTTTCGTACCAATTTTTTTTCCTAATCTCTGTAACTGATACTGAATCTTTTTCAGTTTCAGCTTTGTTTTGTAACTTTGATAATTTCTTTTGTGTGTTGATTTTAATCTGTTCGATTGACTTTATTGCAGCAGATTTACGTTTTGCTTCATTGAATAATACAGACGCAATAGATTGCAATGATGACTGTGTGTTTATTTTGATTTTTTCATCATCAATTAAAATAATAGACATACCTTTTTCTTTAATTAATTTGGAATTGTGAGATGATAAAATTTCCTGAGCTCGTATATCTTCAATTGATGTGATACTCTTTGAAATCATTTCAAAAGTGAATTAGCAGTATTAGTTATATGACTTGATTTTTCTTTTACTGTATCAATTGCTTTTTCTTGTTCTGAAAGCTGAGTTCAAGATCTTTGATTTTTTTATCTGAACCACCAGTTTGAATTGATTTACCAATCTCTACAATATTTTCTGTAAATACTGTATCTAGACCCTCAATAAAGCTGTTAACTACAGTACAATTGTTATCAAAATTTCCTAATCTAACAGGAATAATTTCAGTTTTTTCATCTCTAATAATTACAGGTTCATGTTTGCCAGTAACAACATTAGTAACAATATTTTTTGTTGTATCATATAGTTTTTTTATTTCTTCAGATGTTAAATTAGTTCCAATACATTTTGAATCAACATTAGAGATTTGAAATATTCCTTCTACGTATTTTTTTGGTAATCCCAATGAACGTCCAAGCCATTTTGCAGCAGCTAAATCAGATGTCTTTAATTTTTCAAAGTCAGTCTCTGTTACTTTAATTACATCTAAACCATTTAGAGGTGGTGGTGTATACACTAAACCAACACCAAGTTTTCTGTGTCTTACATCAATTGAATGCTGTAATGCAAGTATTTTCATTTCATTATTACATAGTAAGATATTTCCTTCTCCAAAAAATTCTGCTACAATTACAAATTCCTTGTCAAATCCTGCAAATGTAAAATAGGCAATTCGTTCTGAGGCTATCTGTTCTATTTTTTTTATCTTTAATCGTAAAAGATCACTTCGTAATCGTTTTAGTAATCTATTTGGTTCCATTTGATCAATTTTAACAGATGTTAACCAAACACCAGATGTAGATAACATCATGAAAAGATCTGATTTTTCAGTATGATGAAGTTTGAACAGTATGCTGTCTTTTGTAACACCATAGATGTTACTGACATAGTAGTCCTGTGTTGCCTCTGAAATTTGATTTACTAAATACCGAAGTTCTATTCCTGCAAGAGTCACAATAATCTATTTCGTATCCGAAATTATACTCTTACTCTCTTTTATGCTCATTTTATGACCAAAGATTTTAAACAAGGCTTAATGAAGTCAACCTAGAAATTTACTTGGCAAAATTTAAAAAAAAGAAATCAGCACCAACCCCTGATCCTAAAGACTCTAAAAAAGAGTCAATTAAAGAGGAATATAACAAAATTCCAGAGACAGAATCAAATGATACTCCAGTATCAGAGCCTATCGATAAATCATGAAGAAAAAAGCGAAAAAGACAAGAAATTAAACAGATTGTTTTGGTTAAGAGTAGCTTGTGCAGTAATTGCAGGCACTATTGCAACTTTTATCTTTGAAGATATTCAAGGGGAAGAGAGAAGATGGGCGTCAATTGCATTTATGATAATCGTATTTATTGTAACCATATTCATTGCAAAGTCAATGAACATGCAATTACCATCATCAGATAGGAAAAAAATTGTAACACAAGGAATAGGTAGTTATATTTTCCTGTACCTCTTTGTTTGGATTCTAACATATACTATTGTACACGCTGGTAGTGTTACTACAGGTATCATTCCAATATCATAACAAGTTTTGGGATTGGTTTATGTGGAATTATAAAACTCCCGGAATTCCCGATGAACATTTTGAGCGTTCAGAGAATGTACCCATTACAAAAGAAGAAGTAAGAGTTGTACAAATAAGCAAAGCCAGACTTTGTCCGGGATATACAGTATATGATATTGGATGTGGAAGTGGTTCAATATCAATTGAAGCAGCTATTCAAGTTGAATCTGGAAAAGTAATTGCAATAGATTATGATCCTAATGCAATTGAATTAACAAAACGGAATGTAGAGAAGTTTGGATTAACAAATATTTCTGTAATTCTTGGAAATGCAAAGGAAAAGATATCTGAGTTAGAGCAGGCGGATGCGATATTCATAGGAGGAACTGGCGGAGATACAGAAGACATAGTAAAGATATGCCAAGACAAACTAAAATCAGGTGGGAGAATAGTAATTGGAGTAATATTAATAGAAACGCTGTATTCAGTCTTACAAATTATTGAGAAATTAAAATTTAATTCGATAGATTTGACTCAAATAACTATTTCTAAGAGTAGAAAGACCTCAACAGGAACTATGATGCTTGCTAGAAATCCAGTTACAGTAATTTCCGCAACTAAAATTTAATCTAGATTTTAATTGGGGATAAACTAGAATTTTCATGACTGAATTAATTGGAATAGGAGTAGGTCCTGGAGATCCAGAACTACTTACAGTAAAGGCTGCCAAAGCAATTCAAAATGCAGACACGATAATGTGTCCTGCCTCAGGAGAAGATAGGCCAAGCATAGCATTATCCATAGTATCATCATTAATTGATAAATCAAAAAATCAAGAGATAGTAAAATTGATCTTTCCAATGACCAAAGACAAAGAAGTACTTGAGGCAACTTGGAAAAAAAATGCAAAGATCATGGCAGAAAAAGTATTAACAGGAAAAAATGTTGTTTATCTTACAATTGGAGATCCATATCTATACAGCACTTGGATTTACATGCATAAAGACATTGAATTGAATCATCCAGAGATAAAAATTAGTGTCATTCCAGGAATTGTTTCTATGTTTACGTTTGCAGCGAAAGTTGGAATAAGTATTGCAGAAGGTTCAGAAAAAGTTGCAATTATCCCGTCATGTTATGATTTAAGCACAGTAAAAGAAATTGCAAAAAATTCCGAAACAATGGTTTTTTTAAAAGATGGTAGATATTTTGATAAAGTGATTGACTTGTTAAAAGAATCTGGTTTTCCTGACAATTCTATTTTTGCAATTGGGCAAGATCTTGGAACAGAAAATGAAATTATTAGAAAATTAACATTGGGTGAAGTAAATGATGGAACATTAACTACAAAGTATTTTTCAATTCTGGTGGTAAAACGTGTCTAGAGTATATTTTGTCGGATGTGGTCCAGGAGATCCAGAATTAATAACTGTTAAAGCCAAAAAATTAATTCAAAAAGCAGACATTGTAGTTTATTCTGGCTCACTAATTCCTCCTCCAATTCTAAAATTATGTAAAAAGGTAAACTACATGATGCATCTGGATTAGTAAGAGAAGAAATTTTTGATTTGCTTTATAATAATTCAAAGAACAACAAGCTAGTCGTTAGACTGCATGATGGTGATCCATCAATTTATGGAGCAATCAAAGAGCAAATAGATAATTTAGAACAAAAAGGAATTGAATCCATAGTCATTCCAGGCATTACTGCATTTTTAGCCTCAGCTGCTGCACTTGGAACACAGTTAACGCTACCAGGAGTAACTCAAACAATAATTGTTACAAGAGCAGAATCAAGAACAAAAGTTCCTAAACGAGAAAAAATTTCAGAGCTTGCTAAACACAAAGCAACTTTAATTTTTTATCTTAGTGTTCATTTACTTTCAAATATTGTAAAAGAATCAATTGCAGGAGGATATAAAAAATCAACACCAGTTGCTGTAGTATATAGAGCAAGCTGGGATGATCAAAAAATTATCAAGGGAACACTAAAATAACATTGTAAAAAAAGTAAGAGATGAAAAAATAACAAGAACTGCAATTGTAATTATTAGTGATGTGATTGATCCTAAAACTTACGAGTATTCAAAATTATATGATAAGAAATTCAGTCATGGATATCGAAAGGCCAAAGTCAAGTAGATAAAAAATTTACTTGATTTTTTATTCCATGTTTAGATAGATTATTCTGGAATTGCTTTACGTTTCCAGATGTAAAAATCTTGATTTGTATTTTTTGTTGATTTTATTTTTTTGCAAAGGACCTACCAAATGCCAATCTAAATTTGATTTCCCTAGAAACAATCCTTCGTAATCATCATATTTCAAACTTCCCAAAACTTCCAATCTTAAAACACTGGTATAAAAATGTTTTATTTTCTCTAAGTTGTTGGTATGTCTTGCAAATCGAAATTTTCATAAATAATTACTCTGCTAATTTATTTAGTGTGTAT
>JAAUVF010000065.1 GCA_012030815.1 Nanobdellota archaeon
TTTTCCTGATGTGAAATCAAAGTTGCAGTTTTGGACTCTTTAGTCTAAAGACTAGTCCTGGAAATTGATCTGGATGATATTCAACATCGGGGAATGTACGCGTAATTTCATTCAAGTCAACTTTCTGATCAATTGAAGCAGACGCTACCACATTTTCCACGCTTACAATTGGCTTTGTTTGTGGCATATTCAGGTTGATTCTATCCTAACTATAATAAAAGCACTCGCCATTTTTTACCTTCAAGTAGACTATTTTTATAATTCCTATGAATTGTTCTGTTTTTCTGTTCTGGATATACGAATCATTTAATTTGGAATCTTCTGCTTCTGTCTCTATTGGATTTTACAAATATTGATTTTGATCAACTGTTTGGCTCTGGCGGAGATACTAATCCTATCATGATGTTGATTTGGATCATCCCTATTTTCATTTTTGTACTTTATGGTCAGAGAATCCAACTAGCAGTTACTTCTGGTGAAATAAAAAAAGGAATCAAAAAACTTGATGATTACAAAACTAAATCTAGATTTGAATTAATTGATTATATTAAAAAAAATATGAATCCTGTAGATGATCCTACAAAAAAGATTGACCGCTTTTTAGATTACTTTACTATTATGCCAGTTGACATGGATCCTAACGGAATAGTTGGCAAAGTCCGACATATAGTTAGAGCCCGTGAAGATTATACTCGTGAACACGTAAAGTCGTTATCTCCTCAAATCGATGAGATAGAACTCACCAAAATTCAAACACTGCTTGAAATTGCTACTTCTTTGCAAATGATTCACAAAATAATTAATCATATGTATTTGACTGCCAAAAACAAAAATAACTATCCATTAATTTTGCCGCTACAGATGATTTTGCCTTTTATAATGGAAGAAGCAGAAGCAATGCACAAAGCTATTCCTGCTTTTAAAATGGGACAACCCATAGGTGATGGAATAGGCCCTATGGTTGTGGGCAAAATAATGCTTGACTCCAAAAAGGAAACAGTTGCTTTTCAGACTGTTCTTGGTGAAACTCAATATGATCAACGAAAATTACTGTTACTAAAAGCTGAAGGTCCTGGTTCAACTGTAGGAAGACCCGGTGATGCTATGGAGTCGATTGTTTCTAAAAATAAACCTGATATTATAATCATGATTGATGCTGCACTAAAAATGGAGGGTGAAAACTCTGCAAGTATTGCGCAAGGATTTGGTGCTGCAATCGGTGGAATTGGAACAGAAAGATTTCAAATCGAAGATATTGCAACAAAGAATAATATTCCTATATTTGCAATCGTGATAAAACAATCTGTAAAAGAAGCAATTACCCTGATGACTAAGGATATTGCAGATAAAGCTGATGATGTACGTTCACAAGTCTATGAGATGATTCATGATAACACAAAACCTGGCCAAACTGTGTTATTGATAGGTGTTGGCAACACTATAGGGGTTCCACAATGATATTCTCAAAAGAAAAAGTCATTATTGCATATACTCTAGAAAAATGCAACAAATGTAACTTACAAAGAAAAAGAAAATTCAAAGAAGGTGATGTTCTTTTTACAGAAACCACGAAATGTGATTCTTGTGATGGAATGTCTGTAATTGAAAAATCTTTGGCGAAACTATTGAGAAATAGTTGTGATTGTAACTCCACTCTCATTTGGAATAAAAGTATGCTCTGCTTGAGCAACTCTTTGCTCGTTTATCTCTATTAATACTGGATATGCCTGAACAGCCTTTTTGTTGACTAGCAATTCTAATGACTCTCTCGCTTTCTTTTCATCCCACTCTTTTGTAATCCATCGTAATGCAAATGGTAACATGTTGAATTTTTCCCATATGTAATCCAGTAATCTATCTGCTTCTTCGTTTTTGGTTTTTTTTCTGGAATTCAATGCAAAAATATTTTTTATTTTTCCATTTCGTACAAATCCTCCCCCATTTTCTGTAGTGACAAATGGCTCACAAGCATATGCTGTGTCTCCTGCAAGTGTAAATCCACCAACTGACCAAATATTTGGAATGGATCTACCTGCATGAATTGTGTATTGTCCTAAAGAATGACCGCTGAGATTTGCAATTGGTTTGAACCCTGTCTGTTTAATTGTTTTTTCTATAGTTCTTCCAATATCGCTTGCTTTTACTCCAACTTTTATCATCGACATTGCATTACCTAATGCTTCTTCTGCAGCTTGAATTAATCCACTGTATTGTGGATCTTGACATACAGTGACTGCAGTGTCTGCAATGTATCCGTTAATTTGAGCGCCAAGATCAATTTTTACTAAATCTGATTCTGTAATTGTTATTGGATCATTTGGTTCTGCTGTATAATGAGCTGCTATCTCGTTAATACTTGTATTTACAGGGAATGCACATTTTGCTCCACGTTTTATAATTTGACTTTCTATTTCCTCACAGATTTCATAAACTGTTTTTCCAACCCAGTTTTTCTCCCTTACCATCTCCCTTACCTCTGCAGCAATTTTTCCAGCTTTAATGTAATCTTCAGTTTGCAATGATTTTCTGTTCTTTTGTTTGCCTTTAAAATGATTATCTGTCAAGCTTAAATTGGGCGACTTTGGGGATTCACTGGGATCGTGGTCTAGCTTGGTATGATTCTGCGTTTGGGACGCAGAGGTCGTGTGTTCAAATCACGCCGATCCCACCACTAATCATTATCTTATTATCAATTGATGTTGTAATTTTATCGCCGAGCAATGAGGAAGAGTTAGAGTAATGAATTTGATATGAAGTAAAATTAATCGCTCTGAGCTCCGGCATGTTTTATCAATTATCATTTGTTTTAATTTTATTGAATTTTGAAAAACGCGATATAATTTTGATTGTGGGTCTTATCTTTTTCATGATAGGTCTTACTCCGTTTACAGGCATGGCTGTTGCTCTGTTGATAGTCTTTGTCATGTATTTTGGAATCAAATTCTATGTGGCTAATAGAAAAAAATCACTTTCAAAGGATGTTGGTGAAGGCATATGTGCTGATTGTGGTTCTCAAATATTTGATCAAAAATGCTCTCATTGTGACTCTAAAGGCGAATAAATCATACGTATAACTTAAAACAATAAAAATTCAATATTGTACAATGATTTTAAGATATATGACTTTAACAACTAGCTCAACTTTTCCTCAATTCAATTCTAAAATGAGGCTTTTAGGCAACACTCTATAGGACAACATGAAAAATATACTTGTTTTATTTTCCATTTTGCTACTTAGTGGCTTAGTTGTTACGGCAAGTGCCCAATCTACTAATCATGTTGTAATTAATGAAATTGATATTAACCCCCCTGGAGATGATTCTAAAACCGTACTTGAATGGGTTGAACTTTACAATCCCACAGATTCTAAAATTGATATCAGTGGTTGGAAAATTGCATCCACTACTGCATTGAAAAAAACTATGACTATATCACCGGGTACTTTTATTGAACCCGGTAAATTTCTAACATTCTCATATCAAAATTTGTGGTTTGCTGATTCAAATGAATTAGTAGAATTAAAAGACAAAAATGGAGTGATTGTAGATAAAACTCCTTTATTGTCTGATCCTAAAAATGATTTAACTTCTTGGCAACGAATCTATGATGGATATGACTTGGATAATTCCAATGATTGGAAGTTTGCAATTCCTACAGCTGGTTCATCAAATGGCAAAGTAACTACTACAGAAACAAAAACAGATGTTACAGTAACTGTCTCTACTGACAAGCCATCATATCTGTTTGGTGAAACTGCAACAATTAAAGGAAATATTTCAAAACAAGTATTCATCACAGCTCCTTATTTTCATGCTGATGAAATATCTGTAAATATAACTGGCCCAAAATATGATAAAACGATTTCACTTTATCCTGATCTTAATTTGAATTATAAAACTACTTTGAATCTTCAACAGGTTCTTGGAGTTAATCATGGTGTCTATTTAGTTTCAGTTACTTACGGCGGTGCCACATCTCAAACTAGTTTCTCTGTAGGTAATGCTATAATTCCAGACGCTATAATCCTAAACAACACACTTAGCATTACTGCTGATAAATCTCAATATCTTCCTGGTGAGACATTGTCATTAACAGGCATTACTACTAAAGCAATTCCATTTGAAGGTTTGAAATTTAACATAAAGGATCCTACTGGAAAAATAATTTCTACTGGTAGCTTGTATCCTACTAACGGAAAGTTCTCAACAAATGTGTATCTGACTCCTGTTAATCCTGCATATGGAACATATCAAATAATCGCTGAATATTCTGATAAAACATCTGTTGCATTTTTTGAAGTTGTAAAAGACATCAAAGAAGCAAAAGCAATATCGATATGGACCGATAAGGATGCTTATGCTTTAGGAGAAACTGTCACTATTACTGGTAGACTAAATAATCAATGGGTTGCGTTTATGAATCTAGAAATCTTACAAACTAAAAATGCAGCCCTTGCTACAACCGCTCTTGGTGGTGGTAATTCTGGATTTAAAATTTTGGACACTATAAAAATTTCTGGCGATGGTACTTTTTCATACTCTTTCAAAATTCCAGACAGTGATGTTAGAATAGGTGATTACAAAATTTCTGTTTCACAAAGTCTTGGTTCTGCATCAAAAACAATCCATGCTGTATCTAATCTTGATGATTATGTTGTAAGTACCGAACCACTTTCGCTTTCTACAGATAAAGTGATTTATGATTTAGGAGACACTATGACCATAACTGGTCTTATTAAAAATCCTGTGGCTAGTTCAACATATCAAACCTCTTCTGTAACAATTTCCATCGCTCATGAGGATGGAAGACCTTTAGAGATCGTTGCACAGATGCCTCATACTAAAACAAGACAAAATAATGGTTTGACTGTTGCATACGAATTTACTGCAACTCCGGATCCTTCTGGAAGATTTTCAGTTCAAACCAAAATATTGCAAAATGCATTTACCGAAGGAAATTATAAAATTAAAGCTGAATATCGCGGACTAACAAAAATCACTAATATTGGAATTGATGATCCTCTCAAAGTAACTAATGGTGCATTAATCGCTTTGAACAAACAAGTCTACGGATTAGGTGAAGATGTTGTTTTAACTGGATTGCTTCCTCCTACAGGAGATAATTCAATAACAATCACTCTAACTAAACCTGATGGCAGCGTAGTTAATTCTGGTGCCACTGTTGATAATCAACGTTTTACTTGGTCTTGGAAAACTCCTATCACTGAAAAACCACTTACTATAAAAACAGATGATCGTTCTGTTACTAAATCTAATTATGGAATTTATAAAATTAGAGCATCTACTGCTTCGTCTGGTGTAGATGTTTTTTTCAAAGTTTCCTCTACTCCTGAAACTGATTCCTTAAGTCTAGTTCCTGTGTATGTCACAACTGAAAAATCACTTTACAAAGCTGGTGAAAAATTAAAAGTTATTGGAACTATAATTAAGAGAGACCAAGGTTCAGAAGGATTGATAGTTCCAGACCGTGTCACAATACGTGTACTTGATAGTAAAACTCCTTTCAAACAAATTCATGAAGCATCTGTTTATCCTGATCAGGGAGGAAACTTCCAGAGCTTATTTGAATTACCCGTGACTGTTTTTAGTGAAGGTGAGTATAAAGTAAAAGCATCGTATTCTGGTAAACAATCTGAATCAGTGTTTACTATCGCAAATGATTTCTCTATTGGTTCAACTGATAAACTATCTCTATTACTTGCTACTGACAAATCTGATTACTACCCTGGTGATACAGTAACTGTCACCGGTAAGCCGAACAAGTTAATTTACCTTGAAAAATTTGATGTTAGTGTAAT
>JAAUVF010000066.1 GCA_012030815.1 Nanobdellota archaeon
AATTTAGTAGAGATTAGACAATAATACGATCAACAAATTATTTGAATCAGTAACACCTCAAATAATAAAAGAATTTCTGAAAAAGATGATTTTGATTTTCATACTGGATCAATTGTAAAATTGCTTGGGATCAAAGGTTCACTCAAAACTGCTCAAGCCATAATTGGTGGGGAATTCAAAAAACTCCTAAGTTAGAACGCATAATTTCTAAGCAAGGTATAAATGATGTTTACAGAAAATTGTGACATGTCATCTACTATCTCTTTACCAGCATGTAGTTGTTGCCACAGACATATCATGCCTAATGATAAATGTGTTAAGTTCAATTGCCCTAATTGCGGCGAGAAATTAATTTGGAGATGTGAAAGTTGCAGAGAATCCGCAAAAACATACACATGCGATTCATGTAAATTTCAGGGACCTTAGAAAATTGACCCAGTTATTACTAGTAACAAAAATTCTTCCAACTGGAATGGATGTAGATTTAGATAAATTATCAGAATCAATCAAGGGAGTTTTAAAAGAAGGAATTCAAATGAAAAGACATGCAAAAGAACCACTAGCATTTGGATTAGAGTTTCTTAAAGCAGAATTTGTTTTAGAAGATAAAGAAGGTCAGATGGATTCACTAGAAGATGCTGTTAAATCAGTAGAGGGCGTAAGTGAATTTGAAGTACTCAACATGAGTAGAATGTCTGTGGACATGAAATAGGTGATTTTTTGGTACGCAAAGACGAACCTTTGCAGATGAGGGTTGGCGAAGCAAAACAAAGAGATGTTGGTAAAAAACGCGCCAGAGTCGGACCAGAAGCAATGGACCAGCTCAAAGTCACACCAGGTGATATCATCGAGGTCATGGGTTCAAGAACTAGTTGTGCAGTTGTTTGGCCAGTAGATGAAGATGAAAAATCTCCAGACATAATACGAATAGATGGACAAACAAGAAAAAATGTCGGAGCATCATTAAACGATATTGTAAAGATAAGAAAGGCTACATCAAAGATTGCAAAATCAGTTGTATTAATTCCAGTTAGTGATTCAGTAACAGTTGATAAAGAATTTACAGACTTTGTAAAAAATAGATTGAAGGGATTACCAATTACTCACGGTGATGAAATTTCGGTAATGATTTTAGGAAACTCGATGGACTTTAAGATTAGCAAAACATCACCAAAACATATTGTAAAGATTGACAGAGCAACTAGCCTCACAATATCTACAGAATCATCGGGAGATAGAAAAGCTAGAGTAACTTATGAGGAGGTTGGAGGTCTTGGACATGAAATAAAAGCAATGCGAGAAATTGTAGAACTACCACTAAAACATCCAGAATTATTTGTAAGATTAGGTGTAGAACCACATAGCGGAGTTTTGTTGTATGGTCCTCCGGGCTGCGGTAAGACATTGATTGCCAAAGTTCTTGCAAGCGAATCAGATGCTAACATGTTTTTAATTAATGGTCCAGAAATTATGAACAAATACTATGGAGAAACAGAAGCAAAAATAAGAGAGATCTTCAAAGAAGCTAAAGATAATTCTCCTAGCATAATCTTTATCGATGAGATTGATGCTATTGCTCCAAAAAGAGAAGAAGCTTATGGAGATGTAGAAAAAAGAGTAGTAGCTCAATTACTTGCTCTGATGGATGGTCTAAATGACAGAGGAAATGTAATTGTAATTGGAGCAACCAACAGACCTGAAAGTATTGATCCTGCACTAAGAAGACCAGGAAGATTTGATAGAGAGTTTGAGATTTCAGTACCAAATGAAGATGGCAGATTAGAGATTCTCATAATTCACACAAGGGGAATGCCAGTTGCAGACGATATTGACTTGAAAGATTTAGCATCAGAATTGCATGGATATACTGGTGCAGATATCAAATCACTTTGCAGAGAAGCTGCACTAAAATCAATTCGACGTTATTTGCCAGAGATAGATTTAGAGACTGAAAAAATTTCATCAGAGGTATTGCAATCAATGCAAATAAAATTAATTGACTTTTATGATGCGATGCACGACGTAATACCTACAACAATGCGAGAGTTTTATGTCGAAAGACCAAAAGTATGGTGGCATGATGTTGGAGGATTAGATGATATCAAAAAATCATTAACAGATAATCTAATTGTAGCTATGAAGGAACCAATGAAATTTACCAAAATGGGAATAAAGCCACCAAAAGGCGCATTAATTTATGGACCACCCGGTTGCGGTAAGACGTTGATTGCAAGGGCATTGGCTACAGAGTCTGGAGCTAACATGATTTTGGTCAAAGGTCCTGAAATTCTTTCAAAGTGGTTAGGTGAATCAGAAAAAGCAGTGAGAGAAATTTTCAGAAAAGCAAAAACATCATCTCCATGTGTTGTAATTTTTGATGAACTTGATTCACTTGCAAGAATCAAATCAGGTGAAGGAGGAGCAAGTGAGACTGTTCTTAGTCAGATTTTAACTGAGATTGAAGAGGGTACGTCATCACGTGTAGCTGTAATTGGAATTACAAATAGACCAGACGTACTAGATAATTCATTACTTCGAACAGGAAGATTAGACATTGTGCTATATGTCCCACCGCCAGATGATAAAGGTCGATTAGACATCATCAAAATATTGACAAAGAAGATGCCATTGGCAAGTGATGTAAAATTAGAAGAGATTGCAGTTGCTACTCAAAATTATACAGGAGCTGACCTTGCAGCACTTTGCAGAGAATCAGCAGTTCAAGCCATGAGAAGTAATAATGCAAAAATTTCAAATTCAGACTTTGCAAAAGCCATGAAGCAAATTAAGCCATCAATCACCAAAGAAGTTGATCAGTGGTACAAGACAGTAAGAGAAAGTATATCTAATGTAGTACCTAAAGTAGGAGATAAATCATTTTACGGATAAAAATGGCAATTCCACTAAAAAACACAGTATTTGAAAAAATCAAAGAAGCAAATTCTCTTACAGATGTAGAGCTGTACAAATCTTTAACAAAAGATGACTTTATAATTCCTGAAGACAAGTATAACAAACTATTACTAGATTTAGAAATTTTAGGACTAATCAAAGTAGCGTGGATTACAAAAGATACACGTAGAATAGAAGTGGTAGTAGTAAAAGAAGAGATAGACATAGTTGATGAGCAAAATCAGGAAATGATGGAAAAAGATTATGAAGCAAGTTTTCCTGGTTTTGAAAAATAATTAATTACTAAAATAATGGGAAATGAAAAGCTGCATCTAATGCAACTGCAACAAAAATTATTGTAAGATAAGGTGCAGTTACTTTGTATGCCTTCCATGCAAATTCAGATGTAGGAGTTTTTGTGAGTTTGTAATGATATGCCAACATCAAACCTCCAGAGACTGCAGCGATTGCAGTGTATACAATTCCCATACCAAATACAGGAAGGATCATAGAATATGGAAGTAAAATTAAGGTATTTCCTAAAATGTATTTTGAGGTTCGTTGCATTCCAATTACTACAGGTAACATCGGGATGTTTGCTTGTGCGTATTCGTCTTTTATTTTCATTGCAAGACACCAAAAGTGGGATGGAGTCCATACAAATACCAAAAAGCCTACAAGAAATCCTAACAAGTCCATACTGCCTGTTGCAGCTGACCAACCTGCCCAGGACGCAGCACTTCCTGCGATTCCACCAATTACAATGTTTGATGTGTTTAGTCGTTTAAGCCACACTGTGTAAATTATGACATAGGAAAATATTCCTAATGCAATAAAAAATGCAGAAACAGGATTTTAATGCAAAAAAATCCGTAAATTACAGAAATACAACTTACAACCATTCCATAAATCAAAACATGTGATGCTGCCATTCTACCAGAAGGGATTGGTCTGGTGCTAGTTCGAGTCATCTTTGGATCAATATCTTTATCGTAATAATGATTCAAAGCACTTGATCCTGCAGATGCCAATGCACCTGCAATTACTATATGCAATAATGTATTAATTGAATTGAATTCTCAGTTGGAACTAGTTTATCTGCAGCATACATCGACGTTACTGCAGTAATTACCAATAATACAACAATTCTTGGTTTTGATATTTCCAGTATTTCCTTAAAGCCCAATCTCACTATATCCAAAAAAGAAGCCATTTAATTTATTCGACTTTAATGATCTGCGTAATTTCAAAAGGAATAAGTATCACAATCCTAACAGCTAGCTTGAATGAGTAATTGGGACCTCATGATGCCAGGCATGGGATTGACAGCTATTGGAGTCGCAGGTGTGACAATATCGTATTCAGGAATAGCTCACACATTCATAGACGGAATGCATGCTTTAACAGGTTTAACCATGTTTATTGGAATGATCTTTTTAGCAGCAGGGATCTTAGATGGAGGTGTTTCTACTAGTAACAGAGCCAAAGCAACCACCCTAGTCATTGTTTCAATTGTCTTGTCTTTTGCAACATATGGATTAACAATGAACTCTTCAAACTATACTATTACACTTGCAGGATTGTTGTTAGCAATTGCATTTCCATCAATAATCATATCATATCTAATTATGAAGATGCCGCAGTATGCCAAACCTGTAGGAGCTATTGTAGGATTAGCAGCAGCAACTGGAATCATCGTGTGGGTAGCATTTGGTCTAGTTAGTCCAGATACTTACATGATAAGTGAACCAATAATTGAGGAGCCTAAAGAGGAAGTGGTTGCATCAACAGCTCCAATATTTTTAATTGCAATTTTAGAAAAATCCGATATACAAGGTAATCCTGATTATGACCCAGACGTAGCACGTGTTCCAAAAGGATATGTTGTTGAATGGACAAATGTTGATGCAGTAGTACACACTGTAACTAGCTCTGTAGACTTTGGTGATACTTTTAACTCCAATATGATAAATGCGGGTGAGAAATTTTTACTAGATACAAATAACCTAGAGGTTGGTGAATACGAGTACACATGTATTGTACATCCATGGATGATTGCAACATTGATCATTGAAGAACCAAAAGAAGATGTCAAAGTAGTAATGCCACAAGGTGCAGGAGTTATTAGTGACGGTCAAGTCTATTACGACCCACAAGTAATTCAGATTCAATCAGGTACTACAGTTGTTTGGGAGAATGCAGATAGTGCAATGCATACAGTAACTTCCGGAAGTGCAGAGACAGGAGCAAATGGAAAGTTTGATTCAGAAGTGATGATGGCAGGAGATTCATTCAAGTATTCATTTAGCGAGCTAGGTAAAGTGGACTACTTTTGCATGTTACATCCTTGGATGGTAGGCACTATAGAAGTACAATAGATTTGCAAATAATACTAACAGAATCTCAAAAAAAATACTAGCAAACTATGCAGATAATCAAAAACCAAATGAAGCATGTGCTGTATTATTTGGTTTATCAAATGAACAAGATACAACAGTAAAAGAGATATTTCTTACAGAAAACATTGATGAATCTCCAGTCAATTTTACAATTTCAAATGAGCAGTTGCTCAAAGTCTACAAAACTGCCGAAGATAAAAAAATGCAAGTAGTATGCATCTTTCATTCTCATCCAAATTCAGAGGCCTATCCATCTGAGACAGATAAAAAATTCATGAAAAGCAATCCAGTAATTTGGATTATTTATTCAGGAGTGACTAGAGATTTTAAGGCATATTTTCTAGATTCTGAAATAATTCAAGTCAAAATTAAAGTAGATTAATTATCTAACTGAAACTCGTTTTTTAGTATTTTTTCGTGCGGGTCTGCTAGTCTTTTCTGTTTTTAGCTTTGGTTTATCTGTGGATATGCTTACACCCTTTTTTTGGCCTTTACGTCTAGCAGCATTTCT
>JAAUVF010000067.1 GCA_012030815.1 Nanobdellota archaeon
TACATCCATGATGAGTGGATTAATTGTAGTACAAGAAGTAGGAGCAGAAGAACATGATGATGAACATGGTGATGAACATACAGATGAAGAAATGCACATGGACGGTGATGCATCTGCAACTGGAATGTTATCAGATGGCACAACAGTTTCAGTTTGGACTTCCGCACCAACAAGTGGTGAAAAAATGGAAATAACAATTGAATTTGTTGATGCAGAGCATGTTAATCACGACATCATGGTAACACAAAATGGTCAGGAAGTACTAAATGATTTAGGCGCACATCATCATGATGGAAAAGGCGTACATACAACAGCACCACTTAGCTCATCAGATCCAGTAGAGATCACCATTACCTTCCAAGGTTATGGAATAGATGATCCAAAAACAGGACCTATTGGTGAAGTAGTAGTATTCTCAAATGTTGTTCCAGAATTTGGAACAATTGCAATGATGATACTTGCTGTTGCAATCATAAGTATTGTTGCTGTTACTGCAAAACAAGAGTAATTCCAAGATTCTAAGGAATTAACTTTTTTCTATTTTCTTTTTATTAAAGCAACTATCGATAAGATTATTGCAGCTGATGCAATAGATAATCCAAAAATTGCAAAGTCGTATGTAGCACCACCATCAACATTTTCTGAACCATCCTTCATAGAAGAAACTTCTCTTTGTAATGATGAGATTGCATTTTTGAGCGCAGCCACGTCTTGATTTGATGAACTGCTGGTTGGTGGAAAGTCCAATACGGCGGTACTTTCTACGTCTTCAACTGGAATTTGTACATTAATTGGCACGCCGTTTAATTCACCTTTAAAATCCATGATATAACTTCCAGTTTTTGTAGGAATTACAGATGAAAAATAATATCCTATTTTTGGATCGGAGTTTATTTCAATTTTTTTAGATGCACCGCCAAACATGGCAGTAACTTCTAGATTTTTGAATGCGTTTGTAACTCCCCTGTATTGACCTGAATCTTTGTCAGGTTCAGTAATTTTAAAAACAAAATCATTTCGTATACCTACAATTGGGGGTTCTAATCCCCATCCAGCTTCAATTTTGTATGGCTCTACCTCAACTGTTGTATGAGCAAAAGCCTGAGATACAAATCCAAATGAAAGTAATAATCCAATAATACCCATCATAACAACTTTCATGACTGTTACTTGTGATAACATGTTATTATCTTTACGTGAATTGGTACAAATTTCGAATTAAATGAAAACTGTTTAAATTATCAAAGATAGCTTGAAAAGCAAATGAAAAAATGATGATTGTTTTATTATTTGTTTTATCAGTATCAATACCATATGCTGCTGCACATCCATTTACTTTGGAAACTAGTCCGAATTCATCAACAAATGCACCAATTGGCGTTACAAAAGTAATTGTACATTTTTCAGAACCAATTGATATTGGTTTTAGCTCACTTAGAGTGTTTGATAGTAATGGAGAACAGATCGATAATAAAGATACAAAATATTTTGAAGATGATATTTCACTGATTGTAACGACCCCACCTTTAGAAGAAGGTGTTTACACTGTAAGTACCAAAGTTTTATCAAAAGTTGATGGGCATTTGGTTCCAAATGCATTTATTTTTGCAGTTGGAGATGTCAAAATTGATGTTGAATCATTCAACAAACAAAATATTTCAGATATAGTATTTTTACCAGAAGCTGGAGCAAGATTTCCGGGACTTGTTGGTCAAACTATTGTTTTAGGTGCCATAATAGCCTCAATTATGATCTGGGGAACGCAAAATAAGCAATTAATCAGAGAAGAGTTAGAAAAAATAGAATTTTTTCATCATGGAAAATTCATGACATTAACTGGTATTGGACTAGTACTAGTTTTTGCATCAAACATTTTGGTATTAGCAGTACAAACTATGAGATTAGAAGTTTCAGTTATTGAAGTAATTAAAACAGATTTTGGAAATATTTGGGCAATTAGAATGATAATAACAATTATTCTTTTAGGTTTATGGTTTGGAATGGATAGAAAAAAGAATCTATCTATAAAAAATAAAATCCCGATGTTAGTAATTACACTTGGGCTAATTAGTACTTCAAGTTTAATTGGACATGGTGCAGCAAGCGGTGAAATGCCTGCAATTATTTTAGATTACATTCATAATTTTGTAGCTGCAGTTTGGATTGGAGGTATAATCTACTTTGTATTTGCATTACTACCTACATTTTCACAGTTAGAAGAAATAAAGAGAGAGAAAATGACTCTAGTTTTGATTCCACGATTTTCAATTATGGTTGTAATTGCAGTTGGAATTGTAATTATTACAGGACCAACTTTGATGTGGTTTATGGAAAGTGATGTAGGTTTGATTACAGATTCAATTTATGGAAAATTGATTTTTGTAAAAATTGCAATTGCATCAGTAATGATTGCCTTTGGAGGATATTTTCAATTTAAAATTCAAAAAAATGCAGAAAGAGATTTGCAAAAAGGATCTATTGCAATTCATAAAAAACTACGAAGATCATTGAAACTAGATGTCACATTAGGAATTGCGCTTTTGGCAGTTGTTGCGTTACTAATTAATGGGACATTACCAGCAGGGGAGATAAATCAAGTTGAGGCTCAAAAACACGCACGGTTTAGTACAATAGAATTTTCAGAAAATACAAAATTTGATATTAAAATATCATCGTTTTCTAGTGGAACAAATACAATTTTAGTGAAAGTTAGTGATTTTGAAAATAAGCCATTGTACGATTCAGATCAAATTAAAGTAAAGATCTCTTATCCTGAGAGAAATATTTCTCCAATTGAAATTCCAATGAATATTATCAAACAAGAAGAAAATGCACCTATTGAGTTTAAAGGAGATATAACTTTTGGATTTTCAGGTAAGTGGCAATTAGAAGTAGAAGCTCAAAGAAAACAAAATGCAAATGAAGGAATTTTAATTGATTTATTAGTTAAACCAAGATTGGCAGATCTAAAAACTGAGATAGTTGAATATTCACTACCTGAATCTTCAAAGCCACTTTATCCATTGTATGATGGAGATAATTCAATTTGGGTAAGCGACCCATCTTCACCAAGATTATGGCAATTTTCATTAGATACTCAAGAATTCACATCATATTCATTTGATGGGTTAACTACAATGTGGCTTACAAAAGACAGTCAAGGAAAAATTTGGTTCACAGATACACCAAGAAATCAAATTGGATATTTTGATCCTACCAACAAAAAAATCATCACAAAGACTTTACCAAAAATATCTCCTGTAATTAACGAAAATGTAGCTACATTCATTCAAGCTGATTTTGAAGGAAATATTTGGATTGCAGTTACTAACAAAGATCTTATTTTGAAATATCAACCAAAGACAGACACATTTGAAGAAATTAAAATGCCAACAAGAGAATCATTACCATTTGCTTTAACAATTGATAATGATGGAAATATTTGGTTCACAGAAGCAGGATCTGGCAAAATAGGATTTATCAATCCAAAAAATAATGAAATTTCAGAATTCATGCCTGAAAAACCTCTTGCAGGGCCTGAAGCCATAATTTTTGATGAAGAGGGAAATTTGTGGATTGCAGAGCACACTGGTACAGCAATAACAAAATTCAATCCAATTCTAGAAACATTTGAGAGGATTCCAGTATTGGATAAAGAGGCTTTACCTTACGGAATGTCGTTTGATAGATATGGAAATGTGTGGATTCCACAACATACTGTAGACAATATTGCAGTGTATGATCCATATAACAAAGAGTTGATTGAAGTTGCTATCCCTACAGTTACATCATTTGTTCAATTTTCAACATCAGACAACAAGGGCAATGTGTGGTTTGTTGAACAACAAGGAAATAAGTTATCAATGGTAAAGACCACCGAAATTCCAATAACAATATCTGAATTAGAAGACAATGTAAAGTTTGAACTAAAATACACAGAGATTGTATCTCCATTGATTGCAATGGGAATTATTGCAACATCATTATTTTTTGTGAAAAATCTAAGAGATAAACGAAGATTAAACGAATTAATTTTATCTCGATAACAAACCAGCAGATTTTATTCCAATAGTACATACAAAGATTCCAATTGCAAATAATACTATTGTTCCAGCTGGAGTAATATCAAAAACGTATGAGACTAGTATTCCTGATACTACAGAAAATATTGAAAATGCCATTGAAAGTAATGCAGTTTGTTTGAATCCTTTTCCATACATTATTGCAGTTACGTTTGGAATTACAAATAGTGCAGAAATTAGTAAAACACCAACTAATTGTATAGAAGTTACAACAGTGATACCTGCCATAAATACAATAAGATAATTTATTTTTTCAACTGGAATTCCACTTACTTTGGCTTGCTCTTCGTTAAACGTAGAATAAAGAATTTGGCGGTAAAGTAAAAGAATTACAATTAGGATAATTCCAGTTAATGATAAAATTAGAATTACATCGTTAGTACTAACTAGTAATATACTTCCAAAAAGAAAGCTGAAAATATCTATAGTAAATCCTCCGGATAGTCCAATAATTACAAGCCCAACTGCTATTCCTGAGGACAAAAGAACTGCAATTGAGGCATCTCCAGATATGTTGAATCGGTCTTTAATTCGGGTCATAATTAGTGCGCTAACTATTGAAACACCATATGCAGTCCAAAGCGGATAAACTCCAGCCATCAAACCAAGTGCAATTCCACCAAATGATGAATGAGCTATAGCATCGCCAAACAATGAATAACGTCTCAAGACAAGAAAAAGACCCACAACAGAACATAAAATTGCAATTGCAATACCGGAGATTATTGCTTTTTGCATAAAACTGAAAGTAAAAATTTCAAAAGCCATTTCTAATGATGATGCATATGTTCCTGCATCGAAGCCTCAGAATATTGTTTTACAAGATCATCGTTGTTAAAAAAGTCATCAGATTCACCATGAAAGAAAAGAGTTCGATTAAGACAAGCTACATGATTTGCTAATTTGTTTACAGCATCCAAATCATGTGAAGACCAAATGATTGTAATATTTTGTTTAGAATTAAGTTCTCTTAAGATGCTGTAAAAAAGATCTATACTTTGCTGATCAATACCGGTAACTGGTTCATCTAAAATCAAAATTTTTGGATTGTTAACTAGAGCTTTTGCAATAAAGACTCGTTGTTGTTGTCCACCAGATAACTCACCTATTCGTCGTTCGCTTAGCTCATGTATCCAAAGTTGTTGTAGGATTTCATCGATTTTATTTTCATTGGATTCTTTTTGTAATCCCATTTTAACTACATCATTAACAGTTGCAGGAAAATTTTTTTCAAAGATTGGTTTTTGTGGTACATAACCAATTTCTTTGAGATAGTTTTTTGACTTTCTAATATCAGTACCAAAAAATTTGATTGTTCCTTTGTATTTTGTATTTAGATTAAGCATAGCAGCAAAAAGGGTGGATTTACCTGCTCCATTAGGACCAATTATGCCTAAAAAGTCACCTTGGTTAACTGTAAAGCTAACATCATCTATTGCCTTGAGATCAGGGTATTGAATTGTAAGATGATCAATCTCAACTATTTTCAACACAATGCTTCCTTTAGATTAATTAAATTCTCAGTCATTTTAGAGATATAAGTTCCATCGCCTCCAATTTCTAATGGAGATAAAACCAATACTTTTCCTCTAATTTCATTTGCAATTACTTGAGAAGTTCTAGGATCAGCTGTCTCTTCAGTGAATATAACATTAAGATTAAGTTCTTTAGCTTTTATAGATTACGTTTTCTAAAGTCTTTGCA
>JAAUVF010000068.1 GCA_012030815.1 Nanobdellota archaeon
ATATCTGCAATACTGATAGAGTATAATCAACCATTATCATATCTTGGATTGGTGATCATCTTTGGATTTAGTGGATTAACTGCATACAAAACTTCAAGAAGAACGTAAAATTCGTGCCTAACTGCGTCTTTTTTTATCCCCAAATTGGTGGTAGAGTCACTGGATCCATAGAATTTATTCTCAAAGTATGAAATATGATTCTATTTTCTGAATCTGGAATGATTAAAAATTTTAAAAAGCAGTAAGAATTGTTCCAACTAATGAATAAAATCACAATGGGATTTTTGACCCTGATTATTCTTAGTACTCCAATGGCTTTTGCAGATTCAGAAAGAGATGAAAAACTTGAATTTGCAGGAACACTAGAAGAAAACACTAGGACATTTTTGGGCATTGGAGATGAATCTTGATGACAAAAATGCAGAATTAGCTTTAGTTCATGCCACACATCCAATATCTGAACTATATGAAACAATGAGTAAACATCTTGAGAACAATCCATCTTTTGATGAAAAAATCCAAAACACATTACTTGAGTTAAAAGATAAAGCAAACACAGATTTAAGTCGAGAAGAAGCTCAATTGGAATTATGATGCAAAGAAAATCATACAAGAAGCTAAGGAACTCATTATAGGTTCGGAATTAAGTAATGAATCTGAATTTAAAATGCAATTGATCAATCAACTGCTTGAAACCTCAAAAGTTGAATACAAAGAGGCAGTAGTTAACGGAATCATTGAAGAAATGGCAGAATTTCAAGACGGTTCAGCGTTTATCTGGCAATCTCAACAAATCTATGATACAATAAAAGATGTGAATCCAACTGATTCAGAAAAAATTAACCAACTTTATGAAAAAGTATGGAACGATTTTGAAATCAGATCTGATCCTAAGATGTATCAAACTCAATTGATGAAATAATCTACGAATTTGAGAAACTCTCTGGAATTCAATCTTCTGTCTCAGAACATGAAGAGGTGTATCTTGCAAGCTTGTCTCCTTTAAAACAACTCAAAGAAGGAGTAATGCCGGAAGATATTCAGTGTAAGTCATCAATGGAACTAGTCTTCAAACTTTCTGGAGAACCAGCTTGTGTCAAATTCACTAGTATTGAAAAATTAGTGAGTTATGGTTGGACTCAATAACATCTTTCTTTATTTTTACACCTATCTGCGTCCCTTTTTATTCTTAATTTAATAGACAAAATAAATGAGAAAAATATTTTATTTTATTATACCGCTTATTGTATTTATTATAATATTTGTAAACGCATTTTTTGGTCATTTGATTTTTGTATCAGATACTCAACAAGTATTAAACAAATATTCCGTATACATTCACTTGTTATCTGAATGGAATAGTGACTCAAAAAATATCATCTTTGAGGTGACAAATTCATGGTACAAATCAGATAAAGAAAATTATGTTAATCCTGTATTTAATGCAGAATCAAAAATATACAACACAAATCAGATTCACAAAATCAATGATAAATCATATGTTGAACTGAAACACGAGTTTAGTGATTGCCAAGAAGAATGGCAACCAATGATCTACAGAAAGGTTGTAGATACTGTACGTCATGATATAGAATACATGCAAGGAAAGCAGCTAGATACAAATCCTGAATTTGCTGTTTATCCTGATATAGATAATACAAATTATGATAATTCAGATCAACAACTAAAAATTAAAGATGGATATGTGCATTTTTTCCCTATTTGTACATCAAAAGATATCACGTCATATGATTATAGTGTAAAAACTGATAACAAAAATTTGGGGTTTGACCGTGTATTTTGTTTCATCATATGTGCAACGTGAAAATTTTACCACTTCTCAATTTGATTATTATGAACAATCAGGATGCTTTGGACAAAACAAACAAAGCTTTAGTGGAACTTGTAAAAACATCACAAAAGATAGTGGTCTACTAGTAATATTTCCAGATGAATTTAATCGATGGACTACAAAAGTCACTGTAAATCTTTATGAACAATAGAGGTTCATTGTATGTGATTTGATGAAATTTCAAGGGTAGAACCTTCATACACATCAAAATATGGATGTAGGCTTGTTTGGCAGGGAATGGATGAAGATGATACAGATGTTGTGATTCTAAATAAAACTGAATTAGAAAAATTAGTTGAAATTTTTAAAAAAACTCTACTGGTGAAGTTGAACTTGAGGATCAATCTAGCTTAATCAGAATAAATTCTGATGTAACCCAGTTTAGTCTGACAATCATAGTTTGCTTGAAGTAAAAACAACCGATATTCAAGAACAAATCTTAGAATATGCCAAAATTCCTCATGAACCACAATATGTGTATATCGGAACCAAAGAATTTTACCCCTCTGTTTGGATTAGAGATGATAAAGAAATCAAAAAAGATTTAGATAAAAAAACTCCAAAACTATCTTTAATTGAAACAATTCTTTCGTCAGAACCAGAAAAGATTAGACAAGATCTCTCCCCAACTGATTTGTTCAGGGTATTTTCAACAAGACGCTCTACTAGAAAATTTGAAAAAACTAAGATTGAGGATTGGAAGATTGATAAAATTTTGTCAGCTGCAGATGTTGCTCCTACTGCAGGTAACTTTCAAGGGTTCAAGTATTTTTAATTAAAATCTAAAAACAAAAGAAGCACTTGTAGAGGCTGCAAATAAACAGCCTTATGTCAATGCACCTGTGGTTTTAGTTTTCTGCATGGATCCTTCAAGAGTAAAGCTAAAGTTTCCTCCAGAAATTCTTGAAAAATTCTCCTTGCAGGATGCAACTATTGCAGCATCCTTTGCATTGCTAGCTGCATCTGGAGTTGGCCTAAGTACTATATGGATAGGAATGTTTGATGAAGAAAAAGTTAAGAGTATTCTTGGAACAGATTTACGTCCATCATCAATTCTTTGTATTGGTTACCCAGACAAGAAAAAACCACCAAAATCTAGAAGAAAACTTAAGGAACTAATTCAAGTTATTGAATAAAATTAATTAATTTTTATTCCTAATTTTATATCTAATTTAGTATCGAGATTTTTTCACAGTAGCCATTTTTTTCTGTGATCTTGGTGTTTTGACTTTTGCTTTAGATTTGTTGACTTTTCCTTCTTTTTTGTTAATATTTCCACTTCTTCGCGCAGCTCTTGAAGCACTAATTCGAATTTTTTGTTGTTTTTTCTGTTTTTCAATCTCTTCATCAGTGAGCTTTTTTCTTACCATGGTGTTGTTATTATTTTCTAATAGATAAGTTAAACTATTTTTAATTTTTTTGATTTAATGTTTCTATTCCTCCTTTGTATTTTTCTTTATACAAAGTTCTACATGATGTACAACAAAAAAATCTCTCAAAATTTGCTATTTTGAGAACATGTGGTTTGTTAGAAATTTGACCTTTACACAAATCACATGTCATTTTAAAATCATGTTTTTTGTTATCTTTCCATCGTGTTTTTTATAGATTTTATCTTTATACCTTCAAGATGTTTTTTCTGTCTTGTTTTCAAGCATCCCCAGATCGATTATTGGTGATACCGATTTTATCAATCCCACATTAACTAATCTTTCATATCTGGCTTGAACAGTAGGAGTACTTACTTTAATTTCACGAGATATCTGTCGAAATGATTTTCTCCCATCTTTTATCAATGATTCAATTATTGCAATATCTATATCGTCAGGCTGAAATGGCATATGGTAAATTCTCTCTGAGAATATTTATCGTTTTACAATTGTAAAGTACACTATTATTGTATCAGACTAATTACACATTATTCATGTCAACCCAAATTGCTATGAAAAAATCTCTTGTCACTGCTTTGTTTGTACTTTTTTCACTAATTTTTGTTGGAGGTGTATTTGCAGCTACTAATGAAATTGCAATAGGGGCTGGAAATGAATTATCATATCCTTCATGGTTGGTAATTGCATATCTTGCAGGTTTATCTATGATAATTTTACCATGCACACTTCCACTAGTTTTCATCATAATTCCACTTAGTATGGGTAAGGGTGCAAAAAAAGGACTAAGTATGAGTATGTTGTTTGGTGCTGGTCTTACTATTACAATTGCACTTTATGGATTTGGAATAGGTCTACTTGGTCAAACAGCTGATTTGGATCGTATTTCCATTTTACTTTATTTGGTTGCTGGCATTGCAGCATTTCTTTTTGGTTTATCACAACTAAAACTATTTGAATTAAAATTACCTACATATTCTGGAACTCCAAAATTTATTCAACAACGTGGAGATTACTCGAAATCATTTTTCATGGGACTGTTGTTGGGAAATGCAGGCGTTGGTTGCCCAAATCCTATGTTTTATTGGTTGTTAATTTACATAGCAGGAACTGGAAATATGGAAATTGGTGCAAGTCTTGGTGCAGTACATGGAGTAGGAAGAGCAATACCATTAATTCTTTTATCTGTATTAGCTATCATTGGAGTAAATGCTACAAAAGGAATTACTACAAATAAAATAACTATCGAAAAACTTACTGGATGGATGTTGATATTTTTAGGTGCATTATTAATTATTCATGGTATACCTGGTGGTCATGAATGGTATGAAACTACATTTGTACATCTTGCATGGAATAATTTTATTTCAACAACTTCGCTACCGCCCGAATTTCATATTAGTCAGCATACTCATCACTATGATTTTCAAATGCCACAAGAATATGCACCTATTTTATTTGGTGCATTAATTGCATTCCCAATCGTATGGTATTTTACTCGTAAAAAAATACTAACAACATGAAAGATCCTGTTTGCGGTATGGATGTTGGAGAAAAAGGAGATAAATTAGAATACAATGGAAAATCATATCGATTTTGCTGTGCTAGTTGCAAATGGGCCTTTGAACAAAATCCTGTTCAATTCATAAAATCATGAATGTGCTAGTTCTTACCACTCCTGGATGCTCAAATTGTAATGTTCTTGAGAAGATGTTAGATGAACTAGGCATAAAATACGAATTAATTGATGTAACTCAAAAGCCTGAATATTTAGAAAAATACCCAATATTTACAGCCCCTGGTTTGGTTATTGATGGAAAATTAGAGTTTACAGGCCTTCCTAAAAAAGAAGATTTGCAAAAGAAATTTTCATAGATTCACGAATGTTTTTTTACTCTAAAAATTATGGTATTTTCAAATGACTGATTACTCAATGAATGAAAAATGATCCTTGTACAATATGCAATTAAAAAATATGAAAATGAAGAAACTGTTATTGAAAAATTAAAGACTATTTTATCTGAGAAGGACATTCAAAGAAATATTGACACATTGATTGGAACACAAAGAGTACGAAGAATAGGTCCAGAAATTCTTCAAAACAATGAAAGTCATACTGAGATTCCTGATTTACCTGATAATCTAAAGCCAATAGTTGATCAACTATAGTATTGGAAATTCTTTTTACCATGATGTCTAGAACCCATGTGGGGTAAATTGTTAGAAGAAATATTTGGTCAAATTAGTAATTTTACCCCTGCTTTAATTGCTGGGTTTGGATTAGCACTTGGAATTCAACATGCATTTGAAGCAGATCATATAGCTGCAGTCTATACTCAATTAAAAAATTCTAGCACCATACAATCAAAAAAACAGCTTTTCAAATCAAGTTTCACAAAATCTTCCTTACTTGGTGCTGTTTGGGGAGCTGGCCATACAACTACTTTAATTCTTGTTGGTTTACTTGTTTATGGATTTACACTTACATTACAAAAAGAAATTTTTTCTGGATTTGAAT
>JAAUVF010000069.1 GCA_012030815.1 Nanobdellota archaeon
CCAATTAGGTTCCAAAACATCACTGATGAAAAACAAAGCAATCATTACTAGTGCTTTACCTTATGCTAATGGAGAGATCCATCTTGGTCATGTTGCATCAACATATCTACCAGCTGATGTTACCACTAGATTTCTGAAATTAAATGGTGTTGAAGCATACTATGTTTGCGCATCTGATGATTTTGGTACCCCTATTTTAATACAGTCTGAAAAAGAAGGAAAAACTCCTTCAGAATATGTTGCGTATTGGAATAAACGTGACTATGATGATTTTACATCATTTGGTATTGATTTTGATTTTTTTTACAAAACTAGCTCATCAGAAAACATAGCATTTGTTCAAGATGTATTTAACAAACTAAATACAGCCGGTCACGTTACGAAAAGAAATCATTCAATTTTATTGTAATAACGATAAAAAATTTTTACCTGATAGATATGTCAAGGGAACATGTCCTTATTGTAAAGCACTTGATCAATACTCTGATCTTTGTGAAAGTTGTGGTCGTGTTCCTGAAGAAATATCTGATCCAAAATGTTCTATTTGCGAACAAACTCCGACCAAAGAAAAGACTACTCATTTCTTTTTTAAACTAAAGAATTTTGGTGATTCATTATACAAATGGTTAGATGAAAATGAAAATCTACAAAAAGATGTAAAAAAATATGTGCAAAACTGGATTAAATCTGGCTTAATTGATTGGGATATAACCAGAGATATCTCTTGGGGGTACATGTACCACTTGAAGAATACAAAGACAAGGTGTTTTATGGATGGTTTGATAATCACCTAGCCTACATTTCAACTGCTGTGAAATTTCTTAATGATAAGGGAATAGATGGAAAAGAGTTTTGGAATTCAGCTGACATCTATCATTTTATTGGTAAAGATATTGTTTATCATCATTATCTTTTCTTGCCTGCAATGCGTTTAGGAATTAGTAGTGAATACAAACTTCCTGATTTTATACCAACAAGGGGGCATCTTACTTTACAATCAAAAAAAATCTCAAAGAGTAGAAATTGGTACATTGGACTAAAACAATTTTTAGAATACTATCCTGCGGACTATCTTAGATATTATCTAGTTGCGATCAATCCTTATTCGCAAGATGATTTGAATTTTGATTGGAATGAATTCACTAATCGCATTAATTCTGAATTAATTGGAAATCTTGGAAATTTTGTTAATCGTGCATTGGGATTTACAAAAAAAGCATTTGATGGTGTAATTCCTGAAACTGAAAAGTATGATGATAAAGACATTGAAGCTGAAAATAAAATAAAAAATCTTTCAATAGAACTAGGAACTTTAATGGAACAAAATCACCTTGATAGAGCACTAAAAAAATCATGGAATTTTCATCGTTTTTAATCAATACTTTCAACATAAAGAACCATGGAAGAAAGCACCTGGAACTACAAACTGTGTATTTTTATCAGTAAACGCTGCACGTAGTATGGCCATCGCATTATTTCCTTTCATTCCTGAATCTTCTCACAAGATTTGGGAACAAATTGGATTAGATGGCAAAGTTAATGACAACAAATGGAGTTCCATCTCTGATATTGTTATACCATCTGGACATGTTTTAGGTAATGTATCTCCATTGTTTGTAAAAGTTGAAGATGAAGATATTACAAAATACAAAAAACAGCTAGGACCATCAGAATGAAAAAAATCATACCTCGAATATCTACAAGGGGATACTATGATCTGATGAATGGCAAAACCCTCAAAAATAATTCATATTTTTTATTACCCAAAAAAAGATTTTGAAAAATTCATTGATTCAAAAGAACTTGTTATAATGATTCATGGGTTGCGAAATGATAGATCTGGTGCTATTGCAAAAACTGTTCTGGCAAAAAATAGACTATCAAAACTAGGATATCGCTATCCTGTAGTTGGATTTAGCTATGATTCTAACACTACTGGGGCGCATCTACTAAAACATGCTAAACGTGCACTCTCAACGGGTCAGATAATTGCACAAAAAAATGGTCGTAATCTGGCTTTATTTATTCAAAATTTCAAATCAGCTAGCCCTAACACAAAGATTCGTCTTATGGGACATTCTTTAGGCTCCCAGGTAATTCTTAGCACTGTTGAACATCTAGCAAAAAACAGTCAAAACTATGGAATTATTGAGAGTGTGTATTTTTTTGGCGCATCAATTACAAGTAATATACCATCATCAAAAAAATATGGTAAACTACTTGATAGAGTAATTCAAAGTAAAATTGTAAATTATTTTAGTCCGACTGATGAGGTTCTGAACTGGGCAAACAAAGAAAAATTTGTTCAAGGTCCTTTGGGATTAATTGGGTCTGTTGGTAAGACTATTTCTAAATATCAACAAAAATCTGTCAAGCCTAAAAATCATAGATTTGCAAGTTATGCTGCTGTTCTGATGTCTTTTCCTTAGCTTTACTCTAGTATGATTCATCAGTTTTCTTTTTATATTTCAAAACAGATTGTTTGATTAGACTAAACATGACCCAATATCATAAACTAATTTTATATCATTTGAACGTGATTGATCAAATGACTGATGACTCTGAAGATTTATCTGAATATTCATGTTGAATACTTTTTTCGTAAATATGTGATTAAACTTATTTCAAAATTAGTATTTAATACAATTAGTTAAATCCAAATTTAATCAAAGGTTTTAATCTAAAATATTTTATGATGTTTGAAGTTGCATGGAATCTCTTCGAACAAAGAAAAAACTCACGATTTCCTTGGGAATTGTTGTAGTTATGATGGCAGCCTGTTCTACAAGGATGTCGCCTAAAATAACTATGATGGTTACAAATTCAAAAGTATTCCCTACAAATAATGTGCCATTCCCGGAAACAACGACGTAAACTTGCATTCTGTGTGACCACACCTGTATGATCGAAATTCCCCTTTTGATCATACGGGTTATTTTTTAGTGATTTCTTTTTTATTTTTCTTCAATTTTATTCATATGAGATAGTTGGCAATCGATCATTGATTGATTTCTTAATCATTATCATGCTCACGATTATAATTTGTGTTTAGATTCATAAGCCTGATTTCTTATTTGGAAATAATGGTCAAATCCATAAATTTTGTAGTCTTGGGAAAACAAGATATCGCAACAGAATTTGGTAAAAAAGGAACTGTAACTGATCTTTCTCTCTATGATCGAAAAGAATCGGATATAATCAAAACCTGGGTAACTCCTAGTGGTTTTCCTGATAAGATACAACCTCTTTTACAAGCCATTAATCTGGCAGAATTTGTTATTTTTCATGTTGATAAACTCGATAAATTTACTGGAGAGCAAATAATCGCACTTGATACACTAAAAAAGACTCAAGGAATTTTATCGCATACTTTTGAAGTTGATGAATCAAAATTAAATTTGATGATAAAAGGTACAGTTGTTGAAAAATATATCAAAGTTGGGTATGACAAACTAAAAGAAGAGATGGATAAAATTCAACCAATTTCAAATTCTGACCCTCCAAGAATGGCAGTCGATCATTGCTTTGATGTCAAAGGAGTTGGAACTGTAATTCTTGGTAAAGTAACTTGTGGAGTAATAAAACAATATGATAATCTCAAATTATATCCTGCAGGAATAGATGTGATGGTAAAATCAATTCAAATGCATGATGATCCTGTATCTGAATCAATTTGTCCTGCAAGAGTTGGTCTTGCAGTAAAGGGAGCAAAACCTGATGATGTAGGACGTGGTGATATAATTGCCAAAGAAGGCACAGTTGTTGTTAAATCTGAAATTGAGCTTGATTTTACAAAGAGTCCATTTTATAAAACCGACATCGCTGAAAATCAAGGTTGTCTAGTTAGTGTTGGTCTTCAAATTAAGGCAGCAAAGTTTTCATCTATCTCTCCTCTAAAACTAACATTTGAAAAACCAATAGTGTACAATCCTGGTGATATTGCAGTTATTCTAAAACCTGAATCTACTACCATTAGAATTCTTGGTAGCGGTCCAATCAAATAGACTAATTTAATTAAATCAAAATTTAACAATATTTTATGCGAGGATTAATGATGGGTAGGTTTCAGCCTTTCCATTTAGGTCATTTGGATTTGGTAAAACAAATTCTTGAACAATGTGATGATGTAATTATTGCAGTAACTAGTTCTCAATTCAATTATTTAGAAAAAGATCCTTTTACTGCAGGTGAGAGAATCGAAATGATACATGACTCAATAAAAGAATCTGGTATTGATTTATCTAAATGTTTTATTGTTGCAATTGAAAACCAATTCAATATAGCAACATGGTCCTCTTTTCTAAAATCTGCATTACCTCACTTTGATAAAGTGTATAGTGGAAATGACTATGTCAAAATGTTACTTGCAGATTCGTCAATTGATGTTATATCTCCAAAATTTATAGATAGACCGCAATATAATGCAACACATATCCGTCAAATGATAATGTCTGATGATAATTGGCAGATCCTTGTTCCAAAAGCAGTTTCTACATTTTTAGAAAAAATTAATGGCAAAAAAGACTAGAAGTTATATCTAAATCTGATACAAAACCTACTGAACATTAATGGAACCAATACGTGCATGTCCAATTTGCCCCAACTGCGGCTCAAAGAGGTTTCAACGACTACCTGGCACAAGGGTCACAGTAAAATGTCGTGGATGTGACAAAATTATTGAATCTGAAATTCTATAGTTAGTGTTATTGGACTTGTATCAAAATATCATTTTATAACGACTTACGAAAAATCATCTTTACAATCTTCACATGGACAATGCCAATGACAGGCTAGATTCTGGCGTTGTTTTAATGCCTTTTTTTTCTGTGCCATGATTTAGTTTCTTGCTTAATGGTATTATTGTATTACCATGCCGATTTTCTAAAAAATCAACTACAAATCAGCAAATCTTTTATTTTTAATATAATAAAAACATGATTCGCTTTTAGTTAATATTTGCATTATTTTGAGTAAATATATGGCAAAAACATGGAAAGATAACGACATCAGTTTAGATCCGCTAAAAAATCAGACAATAGCAGTCATCGGTTATGGTATTCAAGGTGATGCTCAAGCCAATAATATGAAAGATTCTGGTCTTAATGTAATAGTCGGTCTTAAGAAAGGCGGGAGTAGTTGGAAAAAAGCTGAATCTGATGGTCACACAGTAATGTCTGTATCTGATGCATGTAAAAAAGCCGATATTATTCACGTCTTACTTCCTGATATGATTCAATCACAAGTTTACAAAGATGAAATTGGACCTAATCTCTCTAAAGGTAAAGCATTATCATTTTCACATGCAGCTGCAATTCATTGGAAATGGATTGATGCTCCAAAAGATGTTGATATTATTATGGTTGCACCAAAAGGACCTGGCTCCAAAGTACGAGAAACATATCTTGAAAACTTTGGTACTCCATCAATTGTTGCAGTACATCAGGATTCTACTGGAAAAGCTTGGGATAGAACACTGGGAATTGCAAAAGCAATTAGAATAGTGTTGCGGGATGGAATAGAATATTTCCGGAACCTGTCTTCGCAAGCAGAAAAGATTGCATATATGGGGCAGTGTTATGTTACAGGAACCAAAGAATTTTCTGAAGATAAAGATGTCGAACTAGAGTGTAGAAGAATCGCACAATTACTCTATG
>JAAUVF010000070.1 GCA_012030815.1 Nanobdellota archaeon
ATTGTCAATCCAACAACCAAAACGTGACTTTAAGATAAATCGAGTCTGATCTCAACAAAATATAATTATGGGTAGTACGGTGTGTTATCATGAAAGCAGTAGTTTATGATGAATACGCACCAGATGATAATTATGCTAAAATCCTGAAAGTCAAGGATATAGATGATCCAAAACCAAAAGCAGATGAAGTAGTCTTTAAGCTAAAAGCTGCTGCTCTAAATTATAATGATATTTGGGGAATGAGAGGAGTTCCTATCGCTATACCATTACCACATGTATCAGGTTCTGATGCTGCAGGAGATGTTGTTGCAGTTGGTGAAGATGTTAAAAATATTAAAGTCGGTGACCGAGTTGTATCACATTCTAATCTTGCATGTAGAGTATGCAAACTATGTACTTCTGGAAGAGAATACGACTGTACTAATAGACAAGTTTGGGGATTCCAAACAGGCCCACTCTGGGGAGCATATAGTGAACTAGTTCATTTACCAGAAGTTAATGTTTCAAAAATTCCAGAAGGAGTATCATATGATCAAGCAGCAGCTGCATCAATGACCATACTTACATCATGGCATATGCTAGTTGGAAGAGCCAAAATTATTCCAGGACAAACTGTCTTAATTATGGGTGGTGGTTCAGGAGTAGGTAGTTTTGGTATTCAAATCGCAAAATTATACAATTGTACTGTTATAGCAACTGCAAGCCCAGATAAACTAGACAAATGTAAACAACTTGGAGCAGATTATGCAGTAGATCATAGAAAAGACGATTGGCACAAAGAAGTATTCAAAATTACTAAAGATATAGCTGCAAAAACTGGTGTTAGACCTGGTGTTGATGTAACATTTGATCATATTGGAGAAACCCACTTCAACAAACAATTAACACTACTAAACTATGGTGGAACACTAGTATCGTGTGGAGCCACAACAGGATATGACGCAAAAATTGATCTAAGACACATCTTCTTTAAAGGAATTAATGTTTTAGGTTCAACTCAAGGAACAAAAGCTGAAATGGATGATGGATTATACTGGATGGGAAAAGGCAAGATAAAAGCTGAAATCGATTCTGTATATACATTTGAACAAGCAGCAGAAGCACATACAAAAATGCTTCAGGGTAAGTTCTTTGGTAAGATATTACTAAAACCGGAATAAACACTACCATTTTTTAATATCTACACACAATTTTGAATTTATGTATACTAGAATTGTTGTAGTTAATCCAAAAAAAACCACACCAAAAAAAATCAAAGAATGTGCTAGTATTTTACGTAAAGGAGGCATTGTAGCATTTCCAACAGAAACAGTTTATGGTTTAGGCGCAGATGGATTAAATCCAAATGCAATAAAAAAAATATTCAAAGCCAAAAACAGGCCATCTGATAACCCACTAATATTTCACATATCAAATAAAGATGATATTAAAAAATTTACAAAAAATATTCCTCCAAATGCAGAAAAATTAATAGAAAAATTTTGGCCCGGCCCACTTACTTTGATATTAAAAAAATCATCTATCATACCAAAAATTGCAACTGGAGGATTGAATACTATTGCAATTCGAATGCCTTCTCATAAAATTGCATTATCTTTAATCAATTCATTAGGAAGCCCTATTGTTGCACCTTCTGCAAATCTTTTTGGTAAACCTAGTCCTACATTGGCAAAACATGTTTTAACTGATCTAAATAGAAAAATAAATGCAATCATTGACGGAGGAAATTCTGTAATTGGAATTGAATCTACTATTTTAGATCTTACTACAAATACTCCAACAATATTACGACCTGGTAAAATTTCCTATTTAGAATTAAAAAAAATATTGAAAAAAGTAAAATACCATCCTAGCTTACTAGGAAAAAAATCAAAAATAACTAAAGTAAAATCACCTGGAATGAAATACAAACATTACTCACCTAATGCAAAAATAATTCTAATTCAAGGTGATCTAAAATATTCACAAAAAGTAATACTACAACTGATTAAAAAATTTCAATCAGAAAAGAAATCAATAGGCGTTATAAATAATAAAAATATAAAAAACTCTAATCATGTAAAATCAAAATTTATTGGAACTACAAAAAATCTTATCGCGCATAATCTTTACAAATCATTTAGAGAATTTGATGAACAAAAAGTCGATGTAATAATTATGAGAGAAGTTGATAATTCTAACCTAGGATTTGCAATAATGAATAGGCTCAAAAAAGCTGCCTCTGAGATAATTAGCGGATAAAAATTCATTCTCATAAAACCAAAATCTTAATCAATCCAAAAAATATCAAAATATACATTGACAATGCTTTTTCGAAGTTTGATTTTTGTACCAGGGAATAATCCACGCTTTTTAGAAAAAGCAAAAGCAATACAAGCAGATATTGTCTGTTTTGATCTTGAAGATTCAATTCCAGAATCAGAAAAAGAAAATGCTCGTAATCTTATAAAAAAAGCATTATCAAATCGTTCTGAATATAGTTCATCAATTTTTGTTAGAACCAATTCACCAGCATCTGGAAAAATCCCAGATGATCTTAAGGCAATAATTCAAAAAGGAATTGATGGAATAGTAATTCCTAAAGTAAATAATATTGCTGAACTAAAAAAAATAGAAAAAAATCTTTCACTGTTAGAAAAAAATCGAAAGTTAAAGCCAATTCAAATAATTCCATCAATTGAATCTGCAGAAGGTGTAGTCAATACATACAATATTGCATCTTATGGTAAACGAATACACGCAATAGTTTTTGGAATTTTTGATCTCTTAAATGATTTAGGAATCGAATATACAAAAGATTCAGAAGGTGGAAAATATTCAAGAGAAAAAATCCCCGTAGATGCAAAAGCTGCAGGAGTATACGCCATTGATGGTATTTGGCAAGATCTTAAAGATCTTAAAGGGTTTGAAAAAGATTGCAAAGCTGGAAAAGATCTTGGTTATGTAGGAAAAAGCGTCATACATCCAGATCAAATCTCAACAATTCACAAAATTTTCTATCCTAGTAAGACAGAAATACAATGGGCAGAAAAAGTTTGCAAGTTTTATTTGGAATCAACAAAAAAAGGAAAAGGCGCAACAACTGTAGATGGAAAAATGATTGATGAAGTACATTTTAAACAAGCAAAAACACTACTTGATATTGCAAACATAACTAAATAATCTAATTTCACTCTCAAATTTCTTGTTATTTGCAATGTTAAATGCTAATGCAAGTACTTTTTTCAAATATTTCTTCATTTACTGCTCCTTGAAATATTATATCATTTTTGTTCATTTCTATTTTTATCTCATCAAAAATACATTTGTATTTTGAAATCCTTTTACTTTCACTAAGAACTTTTCCTGATTCGATAATCAGTCCATTTATAATTAAATTTTCTATTTTTCGATATCCTGATGTTTTTGGAATTTTAGCTTCGCTCAAAATTTGCGGAATTGTTAACTCGTTATCAAAAAGACAACTAAGTATCAATCTAGTTTCATTATCGCCATATAATATTAATAAAGAATCAATTAGTTTTGGATCAACTATTTTTACCAAGTACTTGTCATTTATTTTTTTAATTTTTACTACTTCACCGATACAATCATTTTCAAATTTTTTTCTATTAATATTTAAAATATTTTTTAATACATGATTAAATTTATCAAAATGTTCTATGGATAACTTTATTGACATCCCATGCTCTAAAAACAACTTTCTTTCTATAATGTTTAATTCATCAGAATTTAATTTTTCTTTAATTTTATGTGTCACTGATTTAGAAATTAACCTATCTATTCCTCCCATATGATATTAAAAATAATACAAAATATTAAAGCATGTATGATACACATGACTATTATGAAGCGTTCTGTTATAGTAATTGACGATGATGAAGATACTGTTAGATTATTTAGTGATTTTTTAGAGGAAAAGGGCATTAAAGTAGTTGGAAGCGGATATGACGGTATAACTGCAATCAAACTTTACAAAGAAAAAACTCCCGATGTTGTATTAATTGATATGATGATGCCGAATGGAAGTGGTTTTTATGCAATCAAAAAAATTCAGGAAAATTAATTCTAAAGCAAAAATTATAGCTGTTAGTGGAGATAGTAGCTATTCAACTGAAGAAAAATTAGAAAAATTATCTATTCCATTGATTCGTAAACCGTTTAACATGGACCAAATTATTTCTATTATTGACGGCTAAATTTGTTCCCACATTTGGGACATTTCACATAATGTTATATTGAAATTATCATAGAATAATAGTGTACAATGAGCAAACGTGTAACGATAATGATTGACGATGATCTAGATAAAAAAATAAGACTTCGACAAGCAAAAATGATTCAACAGGAACAAACTTCATATAGTTATTCTAAAGTATTGAACGAAACACTTAGAAAAGTTTTGAAATAATTTTCAATTATTTCATAATTTTAGAATAGAATAAAGACATGTTATCAAATAATAATGATGGTACAATTTGATTAACTTACTTGATCCAACTGTCGTAATCACTAGGATGTTTGAATCTGGAAAATTTGATGATATGTACAATTATTGTAAAAAATTACTTGATAATAATCCAAATGATATGGTTGCATTACAAAATTCTGCATTGGCTTTATTGTATTTAGAACGATATGAAGATTCAATCATTTATTGCGACAAAGTATTAGGTATAAAAAATTTTGACATTTATGCTTTAAAAAATAAAATTTACTCTCTTGAAAAATTAAAGAGATATGATGACGTCATAACCTGTTGTAACATAATTCTTGAACATGAATCTAATGATACATGGACACTCAATAGTTTAGGTTTGTCACTAAATGAACTAGATAGACATAAAGAGGCTATGGAATTTTATGATAAAACACTAAAACTTGATAGTGAAGATGTTACTGCACTTATGAATAAGGCTATTTCGTTAAATCACTTAAAAAATTATAAAGAATCTATAGACTATTATGATAAAGTACAATCGATAGATCCTAGCTTAAATGAAGCAGCCATTGCTAAATCTCAAGCATTTGAAAAATTAGACATGAAAGATGAGGCTTTTTTAGCTGCACAGGGAGTATTAGTTAAAGATATGACAAAAATCATCACTGACGCTAAAAAAATAAATGCACTGTTTTCATCAATACTGTCAAAATGAATTTGAAGAATTAACTGATAAAAAGTAAAATTTAATGTAATAAGAAAATCAATTTATACAAAGAAATTTTATCTGATAGATGATGTTTACTGGAATAGTAGAGGGGATTGGAAAAATTGAAAAAATCTCAAAAAATACTAAAACTAGAAGCTCTATTCAAATGACCGTAAATTTAGGTAAGCATGCAAAAGGTTTGAAAATTGGCCAAAGTGTAGCATTAATGGAGTTTGTCTTACAGCTACAAAATTATCTAAATCTAATTGTGTTTTTGAGATGATCGAGGAAACTACCAGTAAGACTGATCTTGGAAATCTAAAACCTGGTGATATTGTTAACATTGAAAGAAGTCTAAAAGCTGGTGATAGATTAGAAGGACATTTTGTTTTAGGTCATGTAGATGGTGTTGGCACCATTAAAAAAATAGAAACTAAACCTAAAGAAGTTCAAAGTTTTGGTTTAGTAACTTACAAAACTTTGACAAAAATATGTT
>JAAUVF010000071.1 GCA_012030815.1 Nanobdellota archaeon
AAAAACTGGAAATATTACCCAAGATATTGAAGAAGCACGCACATATCTTGAGAAATTAGATAATTTTGATTACAAATTCAAAATTGGAGAATATTTTCTCAACAAGTGGCACTTTAGATCCCTGATCAATCACTATGTGACTCTTGCAAGTAAAGGTCAGATGAAAGTCAGCTTTAAAGATCTTCTAACATTACTTGCAGCAAAGAATTAGATGGATACGCAGACAAAATCACAGAATATTTTGAATTGATGACTGCACAAGACTTTCTGCCAAATTCACCAACAATGATGAATGCTGGCGGTAGACTCGGTCAGCTTTCTGCATGTTTTGTACTTGGAATGCCAGATGACATGGAAAAAATCATGAAATCAACTTCTGATGCAGCACTAATATTCAAATCCGGTGGAGGCGTTGGAATCAACTATTCTGATCTTCGTGAAGAAGGCGACATTGTTGCATCAACATCAGGTGTAGCATCAGGTCCAGTCTCTTTTATGAACATCATCAATACTGTTACTGAAGTTGTAAAACAAGGTGGCAAAAGAAGAGGAGCCAACATGGGAATTATTGAAGCTTGGCATCCAGATGTTGAAAAATTCATCACAAATAAAACAGAACCTGGCATATTGGAGAACTTTAATGTCAGTGTAGGCATTTGGGAAGACTTTTGGCATTCACTTGTCAATACAACTGATGGAAAGTACATGTTACGTAGTCCACGTGACAGAAAACCAGTAAAAGAAATCAATGCACATCAATTAATTGATTTGATAGCCTTGTCTGCATGGAAGAGTGCAGAACCTGGATTGATCTTCTTTGATCAAATTAACAAATACAATGTATTTGCTAAAGCAAGACAAGCTCCACTACGAGCTACAAACCCATGTGGAGAACAAAGTCTTTATCCATACGAATCATGCAATCTTGGTTCTATAAACTTGGTAAATCTCGTCAAGAGAAAAGCTGATGGAGAATATGAATTTGATTGGCAAAGATATGAAGAAACAATCAGAAAAACAACCAGATTCTTAGCATAACATCATTGATGTAAATCATTATCCTGTAAAAGAAATTGATATTGCATCAAAAGATTCTAGAAGAATTGGATTGGGTGTAATGGGAGTAGCAGATCTATTATACAAATTAAAGATTCCATACAACTCCAAAGAAGGATACGACCTACAATCAAAACTATCTGAAGCATTGACTTATTATTCAATGGAAGAAAGTGTGGCACTTGCAAAATCTAGAGGTGAATTCCCACTATGTTCAAAAACAGAATATCCTGAAGGCAAGATTCCAATTGCAGGGTATTATGAGAAACCAAAAGAATCACACTGCTATGAATGGGATGCACTAATTGAGAAGATCAAGAAACATGGAATACGAAATGTTCTAACTACTACAGTAGCTCCAACAGGAACCCTCTCTATGATTGCAGATTGCTCAAACGGGATGGAGCCAGCATTTGCTCTAGTATTTGAAAAGAGAGTAACTGTAGGTAGATTCTTCTACACAAACAAAATTGTTGAACAAGCACTCAAAGAACATGGTCTATACAGCGATGAACTACTTGCAAAGATTGCAGACAACTATGGATCATTAAAAGGAATTCCTGAAATTCCACAATGGATGCAAGATGTCTATGTAACTGCAATGGACATTCACTGGGCAGATCATCTAATGGCTCAAGGTGTATGGCAAGATTGGATTGGAAATGCAATTGCCAAGACAATTAACATGCCATATGATGTTACAGCAGAAGATGTAAAATCTGCATATCTGTTGGCACATGAATTGGGACTAAAAGGAATCACAGTATATCGTGATGGTTCAAGACACAAACAAGTACTTCACATGACAAGTGAAAATGCACAAAAGTATTTGATGTTACACCAAGCGAACATGTTACTAGATATGTGACAACAATGATCTCAAACCAATACATTAAATCACATGTACATGATTCACTGGAACTCAAAGTTCATGATGAAGAAATTACATCAGAACCTACTAGACAAGAAGTATCAGAAGATCGTTTATGTCCAACATGCAAAAATAACCTTGTTTTTGTAGAAGGATGTAGTATTTGCATCGAATGTGGTTACAGCGGTTGTACTTCTGGATAGAGAAGAAAATCACCATCTTTTTTACTTCCTTTTCTTTTTGATTCAGCATGGATAGAAAGATCTTAGGAATCTCTGTAGGAACTGCTGCAATAGTAATCGCCTTAGTTATGGTTACAGCATTCATGTATGCGCCAGACTCAAAACCAATCCAAACTCAAAATAATAATGAAAAAATTGGTCTTGTAATTAATACACCACATTCAGCCATAACTCTACAAGACTTGAATCAAATTTACTCTGAAGCATCTGCGACTGGCATTGGAAGAAGTAATGTCTACATGTTTTGGAATATTATTGAGCCTGTAAAAGGAGAATATGACTGGGAACAATCAGATGTATTGATGAGTTTTAATAAAAATAATAATCTCAAAGTTACATTATTTTTTTCTGTTATTAACGGAGAGACACTAGGACCATTTCCAAATTGGATTGGAAGACCATCTCTTAATGCAATTGGTGAAGATAGACTAGCTAATATCCTTGATGCAATATTGTCTAGATATGACATCATAGATACAGTTGTAATTGCTGGAGAAACAGAATCACAATTTCGTTATTACGAACAAAATATTCCTGTATACAAAGAACTTTTCAATGGAGTATATGCTAAATTAAAAGAAAAACACCCCGATGTGCAAATAGGTAATGGATTTGCATTACACAACGTGTTAAATAAAAATCTGGAGCATGTTGTAACTGATCTTGCGTTAGGTGATTTTGTTGCTTTTTCGTATTTCCCAGTTGATGTACTAAATGATATTGTCAAAACACCAGAAGAGGCTAAAGCAGATTTAGAAAAAATCTTTGAAATAATACCTGATAAAAAAATTGGACTTTTTGAGGTAAGTTGGAGTACTTCTAATTTTGTAGGAGGTAATGAAACATCGCAACAAATGTTTGTAGAAAAATCATTTGAATTCTATACTGAAAATGAATCTAAAATAGAATTTCTAACATGGTATAGGCAATATGATAGACCAGATGGTACATGTGTAATTGATAGACCAGAAATTGCCAATCAAACTCTTACTGTAGGAGGGGGCTCTAGTTTTGGAAGTAGTGAATACATAATGGAAAGATTAAGTCATTACATTTGTAGTGCTGGATTAATGAGTGTTAATGGAACTGAAAAACCTAGTTGGAATGAATTTAAAAATCAGATAGAAATGATCAACTAAAATGTTTTCTCTAATTCTAGCAGAATCTGCATTAGAGATTGTTCCTCCAGAATTACAAGATCATTCATCAGTATTATCACATGCACAAAAACTAGGAAAACATCCATCTGAAATATTGCTTGATAACTCTTGGCATTTTGCAGCAATGAAAGGAATCAATAATGAAATTAAACGAGGGAGGCCTGATCTAGTTCATTTTTCTGTATTGGAAGCAACTTCAATTCCGTTATACTCGGAAAATAAAATCAAAATCTATATTCATACAGTTGACGATTACGTTATTTACATTGGAGAAAATGTCCACATTCCAAAATCATATCATAGATTTGAGGGTTTAATTGAAAAATTATTTTTAGAAAGAACGATTCAATCTGGTTCAAATATACTATTAGAAATTAAAAAAAAATCCTTTACTGAATTAGTTAATGAAATAAAACCATCAAAAACTATTGGATTTTCAACTAAAGGACAACTAAGTTCATTTGAAAAAATAAGCTCACAAATTTCAAATAATTCATGTATAGTTATAGGCGGATTTCAAAAAGGTCACTTCTCTGAATCAATAAACGGTAAAATGGATCACTTGTTTTCAGTTGGAAACTTGTCTTATGAGGCTCATGTGGTGGTTGCACGTATGCTATATGAGTATGAAAAAACCGTTTTTATGTAGGAAATTAATTTTATTTTCTTGTGCAGTCATAGTATAGCCTGGTTAGTATTCGAGGTTTCCAACCTTGTGACGCGGGTTCGAATCCCGCTGACTGCATTTTCTCTCTATAAAGAAAACCAATTTCTAGGTGTATGTTGATTAATCATTATGAAGCCAGCTCTTAGGCAAATTGCATTAGAACGAATGCAGATTCTAATTAAAAGTGCGATTTCTAATGCTAGAATAAATCCAGAACTATCTCAGCGACAAGCATCTCTTGCACAAAGAATTAGTACAAGGCACAAAATCCGTATGCCTTATGAATTAAAAATTGTCTTTTGTAAAAAATGCAAGTCTTTTATCGCACCAGGAATAAATTCTAAAATTCGTCTTGGTCGAACATCTGTAAAATCGATCAGAATTTCATGTAACCTATGTGGGCACATTTATCGTAAAATAATAGATCAATAATTATTCTTGTTCGTTAATTATGTTAAGAGTCATACTTGTTTTAATGTGGGGTAGTTTTCTGATGGCCTTTGTAATTATGTTCTCCAATGTTTTGTTATCTGTGGTTTCTATCTTACAAATAACATCATAAAATCCAAAAACTACATCTGCTTCTTTTACTTCAGATATATGACTTAGATTTTTTAATGTCGTAAATTCTTCTCCTTTATCACAATGAATTACTACATATGCCTGAGTGTGATTATGCCCCAACATCATTCCAATTATCTTCTCAGATGCTTGAAATAACTCCCCTGATTCAGACCTAGTCAAAGTAACAGTAGAGCTAATTTTTGGTATTTTACGAATCGCTTTAGTAACAATCTCTTGAATATCCTGGTCAGTAGGTGATTCTATCTGTATCACAATATCATAAAGACCAAGTGTACCATGAGATTCTTTTACCCCGTTAATTTTTTTTAGTGATGAAATTACTTCTTTTTCTGAACCCAATTCACAATTTATCATGACATATGCTTTTGCCATTTTTACTGAACTTGTTTTTCACGCTTTGGTTTTGAATGAGCCTTAATCATATGTTTTTTTGTTCTTTCCGAATCTGTAAATTTCATATTGCAAATTTTACACGTATTCGTAAACTGTGGTTCTTTTTTGAATACCTCTTTCAATTTCGGAACCTGTATTTTCTTTGAAATTGTTGTTTTGAATTCCACACTTTGACAAGAAATTATTGATACTAAAACATCACTTAACAATGTTAACTTGATTTTCTTTAATTTTATTAATCAAATATGAAGGAAAATGCAGAAGCATCTCTGGGAAAAATATCCGTGTCTTAGACCTAAATGAAACTACGATTACTTATATGCAAATTTATGAATTCTTGGAATTTTTCCTTTGGAGTAGATGAACACTTCTGCATTTGGTTATGATTTGGATCTTTGGTATTTAGATAATGCTTAACATTGTTCATCTACTTTTATTAAAAAATTTACGGATTTGATATTGTGAATAAGAAAAAAGACAAAGAAGATGAAAATATTGCATCAAAAAGAAATGATGACTGGTGGCGATTAGAAAAATTCCAAATTGGAAGGAAAAAATACCTTAGACTTATCATTGTAATGGGATATGCATATTGCATAA
>JAAUVF010000072.1 GCA_012030815.1 Nanobdellota archaeon
ATTCCTTCCCAGCAATCGCTTATCTTTCTCGTGATTTGTGAAAACATTCTGTCTTTTTTTAAATGTGGGATAATGTCCTAAAAGTTTCATTACTCCGTCAATGGACTGAACTATATGGATTAGGTGAATCGTGGTTCGAAGTCTTTCTTGAAATTCTATTTTTTCTTGCTCTGTTATTGATTTGAACTCTTTTATGTCTGCAAAAATAATTTCAATTTCTTTATGGACTTCTTTGAGCTGATTATTTACTGTCTCTGATATGTTAATTATCTGATATTCGATATGTGATTTACTATACATCTTTCTTTCAACCTCTCCTGATTCTACAAGAAGACTGATTTCACGGTGAACCATCTTTTCATTTCCAACTCTTTTGATCACTCTACTAGTAAGCTCATTTCCACGTATTTTTCCACTCTCATTTAGCACCCGTAAAATTTCAGTTCTGATAATATTTGCATCCATGGCCTTTTTTTGCTAGTCTTAATCACTTAAACGTACAATTATCTTTTGTGGCTGTTTTATTGACTGATTAAATAATATGTCAATTTTTTTATCTATTGTATTTTTCTAAAACCTTTGGCTCTCCATCTTTTTTTATCTCTTCAATTAATCCTTCTAAAATTTTAATCCCGTTGATTATGGGTTCTTTTTCTAGTCTTTTGTTTTCAATCTTTTGTTTTAATACCATCTTTTCATTATGTATGAAACTCAAAAACTCACCCTCCCTTGCATCTCCAAATTAATATAAAATTTTACATAATCACTAGTTGATTTAATTCCCATATTTTTATGATGTTTTTCTAGTATTTGATTTAATGTTCTATTTCTGCTTGGAATTATATGGTTTTTTGAATATCGTGCCTACATGTGTGATATTAAAAACACACAGTATCTTATCTTTATGAAATATTTCTTTATGTTATGTCTGAATTGGAATTTAATGTTGAAAATACACTCAGGGAATCCACTGACAGAAAAATTGAAAGACTAGAAAAAAAGATAGAAGATCTTCATATGTACATTGGTAATCTCAACGAACGACTCAATTACCTAAATGAAAAAATCTCTTCATAATACCATCTTTTTTCTATTTATTTTTAATAGGCTAAATGATCCTTTTTGTATATAACAATGTGACAGGTTTATTTACAATTTCATGTGTTATGTATTATGGACGCATGTGATACTAGGACTCGTGCATACAAAAACGGAAAGACTTTTGCAGAATGTAGAGAAATTGCAGAATCTATGAATCCTGAATTCAAAGCATACATTGAAAAAAATGACAAGATACTCTGGACTGAAATATTAGAAAAAGTTGATCATGATGAACTAATTTACAAATTAACTCTAAAATATCTAAGACGAGATGGATATGATATAGGAAATCATAAAATCCCCGAAGTTAAAAAATTTATTTTGTAGAATCTATCTTACAGCTGCCGTCTTGATTTTGTAGTTTCTTTGCCATAATGATGGGAGTTACCAAAAGTATTGGAATTGATATTGCAATGAATAGTGTTTGTAACTGTGTTAGTGCAATTGATAATGCAATTCCACTTGCAGTTCCGATAAAGACTGAGAAAAATGTTCCAGCACATGTTGGACATGCTATGAAAAGTCCCGCAGCTGCACCTACTGTACTTACCCCTCGTCCCTTTTTTGATATTGTATATGCGCTGACTGCAATTGCAGTATTTACTCCAACTAAATATGATACAACTACTTGTAGCACCAAGTTGATTGGTAAAATCTGCAGTCCTACATGCTCTGTTAGATATATTATGATTTTAGGCATATATCCGGGATTATCGCAACACGGAGCTACAAACCCTGAAGGTATAGTTGCACCATAATGTGTGATAAAATTAACTTCTGGCTGATACACTAGAGTTCCTGATATCAATGAAAAGAAAATTCCATATCCGATAAATGTGATGACAAATATTTTTTTTGCTTTTTTATTCCATGTAGTTATGGAAATTATTGTTAGAATGTCTTTTCCGTTCTTTCTTACTTTCTCTTTTTGGTATCTATATAGTCCGTATCCAATTGCTCCAAAGGATGCAAGCAATATGATGTAAAACCCATGGGCTATTCTTTGAATGGCACTTGCTGCATCTGGGGTAAATGTTTCAGGGTTTTGATACCTTGCATAAATTACAAATATTATTGCCATAACTGAAAATCCTAAAATAATTAGCTTTTTTCCATTACTGTTTGTTTCTTGCTCTTCCAATGTAATTGCCTTGTTTGTTTATGAATTAATTCTATTGTTTTGACTACCGTAATTTTGATCCTAATTTAGGCATAAATTTATCATGTTGTATGGATATGCTTTATGTCTGTTAATTTTTTGTTACTGTTTTTATTTTCAATAGTTTTTAGATCTGTTTTTTCATAAATTTTTTGTAATAAATTATTTTTAATTTTTAAAAACATGTAGAAAATTATTGCACGTTAAAATATTTTCTTTAGTATCTTTATAAGCAGTGAGTCGAAACATAATTTGTAGATACAATGGAAATTGATCAAGCCCAAGAACCCGATTATGAATCAGTAAAAATCGACTATGTTGGGTTTGTAGATCCTTATGCTGTGGAAGGAATGCTTGTTCTCAAAGGCGATGATCATCGTGAATTTCACATGAGGGCATTTTCTGGCGAGGTTGCACGTCACATCTCTAGCTTTGTTGATAGTTCTGCTGATTCAGTACCATCTGTTTACAAAATGATAGAGGAAATATGTGAAGAAAACGAATTGGTACTAGTCAAGATCAAAATCTACGAAAGTGGTGAAGTACTTCGTGCAAATCTGTATTTTACAGGAAAAAAAGACCTCGTGTTACGAAATTATAGAGCATCTGATGCTATGGCTTTGGGCGCACTGTATAATATTCCCATCTTAGTTCGAAAAACTCTCTTAAAAGAACACATGCAAGCCTAAAGTAATGACCTCTTGATCTTTTGAAATTTTTCATATTAAAATTCTAAAAATAAAATTAATCTACCTGTAAGAATTACTAAAATCAGATGACTGAACAAAAAGTTAAGGATGCACTTGAGATGCTCAATATTTTTGCAGACACAATTAGGTCTACTGTAAAAGAACTAGAAGAACAAATAAAGAAAAAAGAAGACGGTGAGATTAAACGAACTTTTGAATTGTTTTTAGATATGGAAATAAGTAGGATTTTTGCTATTGAGGAAATCATTCTCAATCTTGAATCTGATGAATCTTCAAAATAATTTTGAATCTAATTTATTTTAATTATCCCAATTTTGACTAGGTGTTCTATGCCTTTAATGAAATCCATTTCAGTGATTTTACCTTCAGACCACCATTTTGCATTGTTTCTAACCCATGATGGGATCTCTTGAGTGAATATGTTTTGGGATTCTGTTGTTTTGCTTACTTTGATAATCTCCTTTTGGGCTAGAAACTGAATTCCAGTTACAAATTCTCTATCCGTAATTGTCCCATCAGACCACCACTTTGCATTTTGCTTTACCCACGATGGTATTTCTTGTTGTTTAGAAGATTTTGGCTCTGATGGCGCCTCAATAATTGGTTGCGGCAATTCTAAAGTTTGTGAAGTTGAAACTGGTTTGAATCCATTAGGGGTGTACATTGATTTGATTTTTGCCACGTCTATTGGTTTTATTTTCATCAGTTTTGAATTCTCGTGTGAAAAGACTGCCATGATTGATTCTGCATCAACTGTACCTTTTGCCCATTGCCCGTTTACTTTGGGGTCGTCTGCTTGGTAATGTCCTAGTCCAATTGCATGTCCAATCTCATGTGTGATTGTTGTTCGAAGTTTTTCTGACATTAGCATGTCTTCGCCATAACATGCATTATAGTAGATGTACTTTTCGTCGCTTGTTTGACATATTTTGATATCTCTGTAATAGATTTTAATTAATTTCAATCCTGAATCTTGAGAATACATTACTCCTAGTACTCTGTACATCTCATTTTCTTCTGAAGGTGTAGGAAAAAATTCAATTATTACATTGCAGTCTTTTTGTAAATTATTTTGCACACCTTTTTCTGATAGTATCTTGTAGTCTATTCTCCAATTGTCTTTAGTGCTTTTTCCCTCTTGTATCTGTAATGCAGATTGCCAGTCTTGAACTGCAAGTCTTGTAGAATCTGTTAGTCTATCAACACCCCATTGTTTTAGATGTGGATCTTGCTCTAGTGTTGGTTGGTATGTGCATATTAAGGGATTATCAAAAAATTGTCTGCCAAATGTTTTGTATTCAACATTGTACCCAAAAGAATCACTTGCAAAACTTATACTTGCAAAAAACCCCACAACAAAAATTAAAATTAATAATTTCATTATTTTTCTTGATTTTCTAAAAACTTAAGGATTTGGTAGAATGATACATGTTGTCTTTATTTTTGCTAACATATTTAATATCAAATTAAAAGTTGCATTTCATGCGATTATTTGGTAAAGAAAAAGCCATACTTGATACAAATGCAGAGAATGTGGAATGCAGTTTTCTGAGCCAGAAAGAATGCTTCGTCATATGATAAAGGCACATACAAAGAAAAAACCCGTCTAAGATTACTGATAAACTATTAAACCCAACATCTTTTCGTATCCGATATGAGTGATCAAGAAAAAATAATGGATAATTTACTCAATGTAGATCTTGAGATAATTGATTGCGTTAGGGCACTCCAAGAGGCTAACTGGGATTCTGGTAGCCTAAAACAACAAGTCGGTGATTTACTAAAATTACGTGATGATATGGTTGAAAAATTAATGTCATTAAAAGGCGATGATCACGAATGTGGTTGTGGCCATGAACATGAATAATTGTAAATCTCTTTAATCTTTATTTTTTGTATTTCTAAAAAGTGACTGGAGTGATCCTCTACTAAATAATCACTGCTTGGATTGTAAAGTAGCTGTTCTTTCGAACACTCTCCAGTCGAAAATGTTTGAATTTTTCTCACTTAAAATTATAATGATTATTCCAAATAATTATCAAAAAAGTTCTCTGGGAACATGTTTTTGATTTTTGCTCTTTCTACCACGTATTTTCTATCTTTGTTTGATCTGACTTTGCATCTAACTCCAAGATTTTCTTTGTGAGTATCTTGTACATTATGATGTATTCTGGAAATTTTTCAGGAAGTTTGCTCATTTTAAATGGATTAAATAATGATGGTTACTGGTATTATTTATGAAATTTTTGATACTGTTTTTAATTTTATTTTCAACTAGCGGACTTGCTTTTGCAGAGGCTGACAATATTCGCACTATAATAGTCGGTGAACAGATCATGATTACTGCTGATGTCTCAAACAGCCAAAACACACAACAACCATTTTGTGTATATCACTCAGGTAAAAAATGCCGATAATACAGTAGTCTCTCTATCCTGGTTAACTGGCTCACTTTCTCCAAGACAATCATTTTCTCCAGCACAGTCGTGGACCTCAACTGAAACTGGTTTGTATAAGATTGAGGTGTTTGTTTGGAAGAGCATTGATAATCCTGAAGCATTATCTGCACCGCTTTTGATGAATG
>JAAUVF010000073.1 GCA_012030815.1 Nanobdellota archaeon
TTTGAAGAATTCTTTAAGTGATTTTTCATGATATCCTGAATTACTTAATGCAATCGCTTTCATTTTCAATGTAGATATATTATTTGGTACAACCTGTAAAATATTATCATAGATTATAATTGCTTGATTATATTCTCCTTTTCCAAAATATTCATTGGCTTGTTTGAACATTGTTTGTGTATCCTCTGTTGTTTGTGCAAAAACAGGGATTGAAATGAAACTGGAAAATAATAAAACAATTCCAAGAAAAATACGCATCAACAATATTCTTGTTGTCTGGACTTTGGTTATAATTTATTTCTATTTTATGCTGTATTGTTCTTTATGAATGTCTTTGTCTTTTTAACTACATTCAATTTATTTTAGTAAATCTTTAATCTTCTAACAAATACAAATTCTTAGATTGAGTAAATTAGGCACAGGTGACAGAATTTATGAACTCCGCAAGACTATTCAGACAATTCAATCTGAACTTGATGGATTTGGCGCCCCAGTGTCTGATATGCCTGAATTAATTGAATCTGCTAATCTTTTACGCTCAAATGAGCATCTTTCAAAAGTATCTAAAAAGCAATCAGAACTACTTTTCTGCATATGGCAATTATTCAAAGGCTCTAGAAGATATGATTTCAGTAGTTTTTGATATACAAATGATCTAAAAGATCTACTTAAAGAGCAATCTAAACTAATTTCTGATCAAAAGTCTACAATACCAAAAAACAAGAAAAAATCTACAATTAAAAAAAAGTCATCAAAAAAATAATGTTCTGATTTTCTATTTTACTATGTGAATTATATCTCCCGAAGTAATTCTTTTATTTTTATTATTGACTGATATGATTAACGCCCCATCGTCATCTATCTTAGCTGCTTTTCCTTTGATTTTTCCATTTTCAGTATCTACTTCTATGTTTTGACCAATAGTAGATGATTTTTTTATCCAGTCTTTGATTATCTTTTTAGATTCTCCATTATTTAATAAATTATAAATCTCTTCTAATTCTATTAAAAATGATTGTACTAACAATACTGGTTTTATAATTTTATTTTGTTCACTTAATGATGCTGCTCCGTAAAAATTTTGTGTATTTTTTAGCAGTTTTTCAATTTGTTTAATATCTACATTATAATTTATTCCCACACCTAAGATCATATTTTCAATTTTGTTTGACTCTATCGTTGCATCAACTAACATCCCTGCAACTTTTTTACCATTAATCGTAATATCGTTTGGCCATTTTAATTCTGATTTTATGTTTAATGTTTTTTCCAATGCATTTGATAATGCTAGTGCTGATGCGATTGGAAATAATGTGATCATGGATATATCAAATTTTGGATGTATAATTATTGAAAACCATATGCCGCCTTTTGGCGAAATCCATTTTCTTCCTAATCTCCCCCTCCCACTACTCTGCCTTTCCGCAATGATTATTGCTCCATTGTTTGTTTCATCAGAGGCCATTTTCATTGCATGATTCTGTGTAGAATCTACTGAATCAAAATAATATGCACGTTTTCCAAAATTTTTAGTTTTTAATCCTGATGTTATTTCCCATGGTAGTAATTTTTCAGTACTTGATTCTAATCTATACCCAAGTTTTTGTTTTGACTCTATTTTGTAACCCAACTCTCTAATTTTTTTAATATGCTTCCAAACTGCAACCCTGCTAATTCTCAAGACATCACTCAAATCCTGTCCTGAAAGATATTCTGTATTATGTGATTTTAAAAACGATAATACCTTAACTAGACCCTGTTCATCATGTGAATTGTATATCAATTAGATTTATTTTTCATATCGAGTATAAAATATCAACTTAGAATCCTATATCAAAGTCAAATCCGCCACCATCAGAACCGCCATCCATTCCTGCATCCGATGCAGCATCACCACCCATATCACTAGGTATGCTTTCTGCTGGTACGTAATCTGTCATCATCATTCCCATCATGCTAAACATCATTGAAAACATCATGATGTCCATCACTCCAAAAAACATCATCATGGGAAGGAATGATTTGTTATCATCCATACATTGTTTCAATTTTTCTTTATCACCGCTTTTGTATAATAACGACATTTGATTCCATTTTTCTTGTAATTCGAAAATTCTTTCTTCTAATTCTTTAGTTCCTTTGTCTGTGATTTTAATGTCAATTTTTTTGCCAAACCAACCCTTTTTTTCTTCCACTTCTATTAGTTCTCTTTTTTCTAATTTCTCAAGAATTTCATTTAGTTCTTCACCGTCTATTTGAGCTGCTTTTTGTATTTTATCAAATTTTTTAATTCCTCTTCTTATTGCTCCTAAAACTATTACATCTTTTGGCTCTTCTGGCATAGATTCCATGTCGTATAATTTCTACTGTTGTTAAAATACCATGCTATTTTCTTTAAAAATTATATCCTACATTGCTTTAATTTTTTCATGGATCGTGATTCTTATTCTGATGATGAAATTCGTGATATCCTTTCTTTAAAACGAGTTGCAGTAATTGGTATGTCTAAAAATGAAAACAAGGCTGCACACTATGTCCCAAAATACCTATCTGAAAATGGATTTGATATAACCCCTGTAAATCCTACGACTGATGAAATTTTAGGCAAAAATGCTATAGCACGATTTCTGATGTTGATGGTGATGTCGACATTATTGATGTGTTTAGACCATCTGAGCAAGTACTACCTGTAGTGAAAGAAGCCATAAAGAAAAATCCTAAGGTCATTTGGCTTCAAGAAGGAATCCATAATCTTGAAGCAGAAAAACTAGCACGAGATAATGGTATCAAAATTGTATTTAATAGATGCATGCTGGCAGAACACCAGAGATTATCATAATTATGACTTTTGATACTTTTTACAATGACTTACATGAACTAGTAAACAAACATGAAAAAAACAATACTCCTCTAAAAGTTCAAAAAGATCTAGATGTAAACATTGTAAAAATTTTTGGTGAAAATATCACTGCATTGGCAAGAGCTAAAAATGGATTAATTGATGTAACCGAACTTGCATATGCTACTGCAGAACATCATCCCTATTGGAATCTACTTTACAACTGTTCTGAGATAGCAAATATTGTTTTAGAAAAATGGAAAAGTGAACTATCTAAAAAAGATGCTAGTGATATTGAATGGTCCATAAAGGAATTAAAACAATCTCTGGAAAAGATAACTGAAAATATTAACGACTCTGATATCTAGGCAGAGATAAATATTCTTAGATTCCAAATAAACTATGCCAATTAAACTTGGACTAATAGGTAAAACAAATACTGGTAAAACCACTTTCTATAACGCTGCTACTTTATCCTCTGAAGAAATATCATCATATCCATTTACAACAAAAAAACCCATCTCAGGTATAGCACATGCAATTACTCTATGTGTTCATCCAGAATTTAAAATCCAAGATAATCCTAATAATTCAAAATGTGTTGATGGTTGGAGGTATATTCCAGTAGAATTAATCGATTTACCTGGTCTTATCAAAGATGCATGGAAAGGAAAAGGATTAGGTAATCAATTCCTTTCAATTGCAGCACAATCTGATGCATTACTCCATGTTGTTGATGCTTCTGGAGGTATAGATTCTTCTGGAAAAATAACTGAGGTTGGTAGTGGTGATCCTATTTCTGATTTTGCTGACATTGAAGAAGAATTAATTTTATGGTATCATAAAATTTTAGAAGGAAATAGAGATAAAGTTTCCAAATCCATTCGAACTGGTTCAAGTGTTGTTGATGCTATTACTGATCTTTATCGTGGCATTGGTGTTAATACTATACATGTGAAAGATGCATTATTGACACTTGGATTAATCGATAAGGAATTTGATGACCTTGACATGATTGATACTAAAAAACTTGCATCATACATTAGAAAAATTTCAAAACCTACTCTTATTGTAGCAAATAAAATTGATGTTGAAGGTGCAGACAAAAATTTTGCTAGATTACGAGAACGATTCAATGATTCTATTGTTATTCCTGTTAGTGGCGACAGTGAATTTAGTTTAAGAAGAGCTGAACAAAAAGGATTAATAAAATACTCTCCTGGTTCTGAACAATTTGAAATAATTAAATTCGAAGATCTTAATGAAAAACAAATCAATGCACTGGATTTTATAAAAAAAGGAATAATGGGTGAATACATGAGAACTGGGGTTCAATTTGCGATTAATGTGGCAGTGTTCAAACTTTTAAAGATGAATTCAATTTATCCTGTAGCTGACGAAAAAACCTCGCAGATAAAAAAGGACGGATTTTGCCTGACTTGATACTGCTCAAGCTGGTGCGACAATAGCTGATTTAGCAAAAGAAATCCACACTGATCTTACCAAAGGACTACTTTATGGAAAGGATTTGAGATATAACTTACGATTGCCTGTAGATTATCAGTTGCGAGACAGAGATGTTGTGTCTCTGGTTAGTGCATCAAAAAAATAATCTAACATTATATGTTTTAAAAATTATTTTGTATATTGGCTAGTGATGTTGTTTTTATCATCTACATAGTTACAACATGATTCACAAAGCCAATTTGTTTTATTTCATCTTTACTCCATTTTGGTAATCTTCTATTATTGCATTTTTCACAAAATAATGACATAGTTTGTAGTATTTTGTCCTCTATTTGTACCCGAGTAATTTACTATCGCTGTATTCTTTTTGCTGCCTGTTTCGCTCTTCTTTTTTTAATCAAACTAAACATTATCATTCCTACATTAATGATTGAAACAATTTCAATTAAATCCACTCCATACAATAACCAGTCTAATGCTGGGTGCACTCTTGATACATATCCTGCTTCCAACATCAAATCAGCATTCCATACCATATGTGGAATTTGAATAAATTGTATTATTGCAATTATAATGACACTGCCTAGTATTTTATTTTCATACCAGTTCCAAAATTTATTCCATGGGTTCATGTGTTATTTTGTTTTTTATAATTATTAAACAATGTTAAAATTAGACAAGACTAATTAGACACAACTAATTAGACTGGACTAATTTTTAGTGCCTGCAGTTTTTTTATTTTGAGTTATCTTCTTTGATCTTTTCTTTTCTGACCCAAATTGTTTTTCCTTTATGATCTATTAATTCTATATTCATTTCGTTGAGTTTATCTCTAATTTTATCTGCATCCTGGAATTTTTTTCTTTTCTTAATTGCTCTCTTGTTATGATCATGTTGTCGATTTCATTTTTTTCAGCTGTTGAAATTTTTGGAATCATTAATCCTAAAATTTCAAGCATTCTTTCAAATTCTGGAATGATATTTTTTGCATTCATCGAGCCCAATTTTTCTTCAGCTGCCAAAAAGTTTACTTCTTTTACAAGTTTAAAAAATGCTGAAAGTGCAAGATGTGTGTTAAGGTCAGATTCTAAGGCAATATTAAACTCTTTTCCAAAATTCTCGATTATTGATTTGTTGTCATTTGTCTGTCTAGTGTTATTAGCATGAACAAGTTCATAGTAGCATGTCTCTACTTGGCGC
>JAAUVF010000074.1 GCA_012030815.1 Nanobdellota archaeon
TTTGATTACTCCATATGCAACAATAACTTTTGATGATCCTAAAGGAGAAAAATTCCATTATTCTAAAATTGTAAATGAGATGCCACCTCCGCCAACAATTATTCGACCACATGCACATGGTATTGATGTTGAAACAATCAGACGTATGATGGTTGAATCACAATTTGAAATTCCAAACATTGATGATGTAATGATCGAAAAAGTTAGAAAAGATTTGGGTTTAACAAAAAAAAATCTTACATTTGCTGGAATAATGACTAAAGCAGAAAAACGTTGGAAAACTCTTTCTAGGCCTGTAAGAGTTGTTATTTCTTTAATGTCATTTCTTGAAATGGATTTTGATAAACTAAGTAAAGTAAGAATTGATGATATTGATGTACCAAATAAAAAATTATACTATTGGGATTTTGGTGATTCACAAGCAAAAACAATTGATCTTGATTCTAACAATCCATACTACAAACAATTAACAGGTACTGTTCAAGGTGAAACACTAACTGCATTTTTAACAAAAAGATTTCAAAGAATAGGACCTTCAACCGCTGTCAAGTTTGCAGAATTTGCAGGCTTCAAACCAGAAAAACGAATGGGATCTTTGACTAATGAAGAATTAGTAAAGCTTAGTGATTCATTACAAAAATTTGAGGATTTTCTTTCTCCTGATCCTAGTTGCTTGGCTCCTCTTGGAGAAGAACCTCTTGAGAAAGGTATAAAGAAATTTTTCAAGCCTGATTTCTGCGCAGTTGTTCAGCGTCCTGCTTCAGCTTACTCTGGATTTCCATTTGTAGTTGAGATGGGTATTGCATATGGTGGTGAAATACGTCCAGGTGGACCACATGTCTATCGTTATGCTAATAGAATTCCATTACTTTATGATGAAGGCAGCGATGTGGTTCTAAAAGTAGTAAATGATACTGACTGGGGGAGATACAAAGTCAAAGGCGAACCCCCATTTGTTTTAGTGTCTCATATTTGTTCAACTAGAATACCTTACAAAACAGTAGGAAAAGAAAATGTTGCAGATAGGCAAGAAATTGAACGTGAACTAAGATTAGGTTTACAATTTCTTTCTAGAAAACTTGCTGCATACATGTCTAAAAGAGGTCAAGCAGAGATGGCAAAAAAGAGAGCAAATCTATATGCAAAATATCTTCCACTCATTTCCACATTTTGCACAGAGCTTTCAGGAAAGACTAAAGAACCAAATTATAAGAAATTACTAGAAGAGGAGATTACAGTTGACGACCAATAAAATTAAAGATCGTAAGCAAAAAGCAAATGAAAAACAACAAAATATTATTGATGCCCTAAAAGATCATGGCGCTAAAGTTTATGGTGATTTAGATAAGGGACAATTTCCAAAATTTTCAATTCCTAGCAGGTCTGTTAGTAATATTGTTTATGATAAAAAACTTCGTCAATACATATTAGGAAACTCTGCTGCAGTTAGAAGTTCTAGAAATTCTTCACAGTTAAGATCATTTACACAATTAATGTGGTTGGCATTTTTGCCAACAGATTAACACAAGAAAAAAAATCTTCAACATTAAGAGATGTCTATTATTCATCTCAAGCATTCGCAATTGAATTTGAAGACCAATCTGAATCTGATAATATTATAGTTGATCTGGAAGCTGTACTATCAAAACCACGTGAAGATTTTCATATATTCCCTGAAGAGCGAAGTTCAATTTTTGGAGATTTGAATATAGAATATACAATTCCTGGATACGAAGGTAAAAAAATGAATCTTTCAAACCACCCTGATGGTTATGCTATAGGTCCTAGTCTTACCACTGCAGAATTGTTAGACACAAGCGCTGAAATCGTAATCGCTATTGAGAAAGGTGGTTTGTTTACGAGATTTGTAGAAGAACAAGTCGATAAAAAATTCAAATCTATTATAATTAATACTGGAGGACAAGCTCCACGTTCTACTAGAACTCTTTTAAAAAGACTACATGATGAATTAGGACTTCCAGTGATTATTCTCACTGATGGTGATGTGTATGGAGAACATATTGCAATGGTAATAAAATCTGGATCTGCAAATGCTGCTCATCTTCGAGAACTCACAGTTCCTGATGCAAAATGGGTTGGTGTATGGGCTACTGATATTGAAAATTCAAACTTCCTACAATTCCAATGACTGAATCTGACATTAAACGATGCTATGATCTACAAAATGATCCACGATATCAGGAAGGTATTTGGAAAAAAGAACTAGATGTATTTCTTAAAATAAAACGAAAAGCTGAGTTAGAAGCATTTTCAAAATATGGCTTGACAAACATTACTGATAAATATCTTCCACAAAAATTAGAACTTGCAAAAAGTCTCTAGTTATTTTATTCTTAATGTGAGTACGCCGTTTCTATATTTGAAATCATGAATTTGCATTTCATTTGATCCTGCAATCGGAACTTCTTTTGAAAATCCTCCAGAACCACGAATATACAATACACCGTCAATTAATCTGACTGCTATCTTATCTTCTGGTCCTGGTACTTCTGATACAAATACAAAATCTGCATCCCCTTTAATCAAATCATAAACCCAATTTTTCGTCTCTTGCTCTCTTGCATTGTATGCTGGTTTTTGATCCTTAGTCATTTTCTTTATGACATGAACCCAATAAAACATTGTAACTGCAGCAGCTCCAATTAGAATAAAACTAACAAAACCTGAGCCTGATCTTTGTGTCATTATGTAAATAATTCCTAGAAATAAAATTACCATAATTGGAATTACAAAATTTAATGATTGTTCATTTGAATATGTTCCTTTATAACTTGACAAGTAATCCAAATTGAGTTTGACCAAATATAAAGTATCTTTGGTTTTTATTACCATTTTTTGAAAATTGTGTGATGACAAGCGATAATAAAATAGGTAAACTTACTATGAAAGAAATTGTACTTAAAGGCTCAATAATTGCTGTAATTGTCACCGTTCCGTCAATTACAACCTTTGCCGTATCTTGGTATGTTCTTGACAATCTAATGCATGCTGCAATCATAGGTGGAGTGGTTCATTTTATTGCGATGGGATTCTCATTTAAAATATCAAAGAAATTATTGATAAAAAGAGATTCTAAATAATTCTTTATTTGGATAGGTTTTATTTTAAAATGATGGAAGTTTCTAGAGTTGAAAAGGATCTAATTTCGGAAATTAAACTAGATCCCTTACAGGCTAAAATATTTCTTTTAATAACATGTCATGGAAAAATGTCCCCGCTGACTATTTCTGAAAAACTAAAAATTTCTACTACTGATGCTTTAAAGACTGCCAAAGAACTCATGGCGTTGGGGGCTTTCATAGATATTTCTGAAACTGAGTTTGAGGCAATGCATCCTAGATTTACTGCAGTTAACATGTATCGAAAATTATGTGAACGTGAAAACATTGAATTTAAACGAAATAAGATAGTAGACAATATAGGTGTCATACTAGAAAAATCATATGATGATGCAAGAACTAAATAATCCTAATGTTTTGTGAAAAACATTGAGTATTGATACTGAATCCTGTAAACATCAACCTGTGTATTTTGGAGTAGTTAACATCAACATAGATGAAAGAACTATAGGTTCAGTTGATGTTTGGCGATGTGGTGTATGTAAAAAACGATTTTGTGAGGAAAAACAACTTGGAATAGAGGAATTAGCCGATTTGGTAGGAATGCCAAAATAGATCCTGATGCAAAATGGGGTGTTACAGTATGTAAATTACAACAAGGAAAATATAGATGGAAATTAGTCAGACTAAAAGAAAATTCTGAAATTAAACATGAATGTTTAGATGAGCAAATCATTTCCTTGAAAGTGAATAATTTCAAAGTTGAAGATGACAAACACTGGAGCTTTTTGGTGGATGATAATATCAACAAAGCAGTAGAAATCTAAATGAATCTTAAAGTTCACATCAATAATATTCATGGAAGCCAGATGGCAGCCAAAATCACTGGTACTTTTACAATTGATACTAATTCTTTTAGATTCAATGCAATCGCTTTTGGAAGAATTGGAGGTCAAAATATAGGTGCAAAAATTTCCAAAGTTACAGAAAAAGAACTAGAAAAATTAGGTTACGATGTTGATGAAGTGATAAATTCATTACAAATCAGTCTTCTTCAGGGGGATCTTACTTTACCTGAAGGTTTGAAAAGAGAATCTTTTGTAGATGACTAAAATTCAGCTTCTGCTAGTGCTTTAGAACAAGAACAGCTTCTTGTTTTTGGAATTTGATTAATTAAATCTGTAAGGACTTTTTTTGTCCTCTCGACATTTTTCGATAATGTTTCTAACACTTCTTTTGCTGTAACTGGTTTTTCTGCCCATACATCATAATCTGTAACTGTTGAAATCGATGCATAACACATTTGAGCTTCTCTTGCAAGCTGACATTCTGGAACTAATGTCATACCGATAATACCTGCTCCTGTACTTCGATAAAATTTTGATTCAGCTTTGGTAGAAAATCTTGGTCCTTCAATGCAAACATATGTGCAATCTTGATGAATTGGAAAATCTTGATCTTTTACTGCTTTGAGAATGGATGATTGTAATTCTGGACAAAATGGATCTGCTACAGAAATATGTATAACTCTTCCAAGTTCTGAAAATGAACCATTCCTTGATTTTGTAAAATCCAAGAATTGTGTAGGTAAAGCAAAATGCCCTGGTTCTATTTCTTCTTTCAAACTTCCAACTGCAGAAGGTGCAATTATTCTAGTTACTCCTAATTCTTTAAATGCCCAAATATTTGCTCTGTAGTTTATCATATGTGGTGGGATTGTATGTTTTTTCCCATGTCTTGGTAAAAATGCAATTTTTCTTCCTTTAAAAATTCCAACTGTAATTGAATCAGATGGTTTTCCATATGGTGTGTCTATTGTTATTTCTTGAGCATTTTCTAGTATTCCTGAATCATAAATCCCGGTTCCTCCAAAGATTCCAATCTCTACATCTTTTTCCATGTTAGTACTTTACCAATGATTTACAATTGTATTGTTCAATTCCTTTTATTCCGTTTAGTTCTGTAAGCTCAATTATAAATGCAAACCCCGTAATCTTTCCACCTATTTTTTCTATTAGCTTTGCTGATGCTTTTGCGGTTCCTCCAGTTGCAAGTAAATCATCACAAATTATGATTTTCTGTCCTTCACTGATTATGTCTTTTTGTATTTCAATTGTATCTTGACCATATTCAATTTTGTATGATAGTTTACTAGTCTTACCTGGTAATTTTCCTGCCTTTCTAATCATCACCATTCCTTTATTGTATCTAGTTGCCAATATACACGCCAGTAAAAATCCGCGTGATTCTATTCCTGCAAATAAATCAATATCTTTTGGATGGAAATGTTTTGTAAATTCATCTGCAATAAATGATAATGCTGATGGATCTTTCAATATTGGACTAAAATCTCTAAATAATATTCCTTTTTTTAGGAAAATTTAGGTAAAGTCTGACAATTTTTTTCCTTAA
>JAAUVF010000001.1 GCA_012030815.1 Nanobdellota archaeon
AGCAAATATTGAGCCATTTGTCATCAAACCATATATATAATAATATATATAAAAAAGTAAACGAAATGAAATATAATTTCTAATCACCGCATTTTGTATACAATTATATAACACAAAAACAACAAACTTTATAACAAAATAATAAAAATCATTGTATCAAATACCAGAATTTGCATTAACGGTCATTCTCATTTCAGCATCGGGAGTGATGTCTCCAGGGCCATTATTTACAGCAAATATAGCACAGGGCTTGCGTGGCGGTGGAAAAACAGGAATTCAGATGGCCATAGGCCATACAATCGTAGAATTTCCACTTGTTATTTTATTAGGAATTGGGGTATTTTCATTTGAAATTTTTCCAGAGTTTAGAACTATCATTCAATTTTAGGTGCAATTGTGTTGTTTATTTTTGCAGGAATTCAAATTAAAACAGCATTACAAAGAAATGAAATAAAACATTTCAATCCAAAACACGGTGCTTTATTTACAGGAATTATTCTCAGTGCATTAAATCCATTTTTTATCATATGGTGGTTAAGTATAGGTTTTAAATTAATTTCAGATGCAATGCTGATATGGGCATTTGCAGGAATAATAATTGTTTTTGTATTACACATATGGATGGATTTTGCTTGGCTATATTCAATAGCTCATCTTGCATCTAAAAGTACAAAAATTCTTTCAAATAAAAATTATAAAATTTTAATGATTGTTTTAAGTTCAATGCTAATATATTTTGGAATATCATTCATCACAGATATCATTTAGCCGCAATCAAAAATTTCAACCTGAGGTTCACAATCTGCATTAAAAATATTGATTCGTTGAATTAATCCATCACAGAATTCAGGATTAAGGGATTGCCCATATGATTTTAAATCATAGATAATTACAATATGTTGAAATCCACATGAATAAATTATAAACCCAATTAATATGCTAATTGCAAAAATACTTGTAGATAATAAAACTAGAGTTCTAATAGATTTAATTTTTTGTAATGTCAATTTCTATTGTAGAAACATTACGTAGCTTACCATCTTGAGAAAGAAGTGAATCGGATAAAATTCTAACATCACTGATGACATATCCTACGGTATTCATTCGTTTTACAATCATTTGAGACACATCAACTGCTTGGGTGATTTTTTTACCTCTAGCTTTAATGGTAACTGTATGTCTTGTAGAGAGTTGTGTCAGTGTGGCTGAAACGTAAGTCATTATCGGTTTATTACCAACAAAAATTACATCTCTCTCTTCAGGATCATGTTTAGTGTCAGGTGAAGATAATGCTGGTTCTGGTTCAGGTGAAGATAATGCTGGTTCTGGTTCAGAGGATACATGAGTGTCATGAAATTCAGACAAAATGTCTTCCGCGTCTTTAGATTTTTTTGAATCACTCAATTTATTGTTCCTTTAATAACAAAATCCTCACTGTCTTTTATTTAATTTTTGGGTCATCACGTTGGATTGATATTTTTCAAAGATTTTCTCAACTTCCTCATCACTTTTACTATTCTTGACTTGATTTACTAGATCTTCTTCTTCGATTTCATAACAATTTAGGAAATCTTGAGAGTCTTTGAACAACAATAGAACTTTATCTTTAAACACGTAATGATATAGTTTTTCTTTCTCCATTAATTCAGGCTTTATGTTAATGCCATTATCATCAGAAGATATAGGATAAGTCATAATATTGTTAAGAATGTTCATTATTTAGATGATACACAGCATAATGATAATTACAGGAGGAATCAATTGAAGTCAAGAGTAGTTTTCCACATAGATTTTGATTATTTCTATGCCCAATGTGAGGAAATAAGGACTCCAGATTTAAAATCAAAACCAGTATGTGTTTGTGTTTTTTCAGATAGAGGAGGAGATAGTGGAGCAATTGCAACTGCAAATTACATTGCAAGAAAGTTTGAGGTAAAATCAGGAATACCAATTATTTTGCAAAAAAAGATTAGAGGAAAGAAAAGATGCAGTGTTTCTTCCAGTAGACTTTGAATATTATGGAGAAATATCTCAAAAAGCTATGGAGATTATTAAAAAAAGTGCAGACATTTTTGAATATGTAGGAAAAGATGAAGCATATTTAGATGTCACAAATAGAGTAAATGGAAATTTTGATACAGCCAGTCATTTGGCACAGCAAATTAAAAATTTAATTAGGGAAAAATTAAAACTTAGTTGCTCCATAGGAGTTTCATCAAATAAATTAATTGCAAAAATTGCATCAGATTTTAGAAAACCAGATGGACTAACTATCATATCACCAGAAAAAGTAGAAGAATTTTTAGAACAATTAAAGATCAGAGCCATACCAGGAATTGGAAAGAAAACAGAAGAAAGACTTGCACAAATGAATCTGGAAACAATTAAAGATCTTAAAAAATTAGATGTATTTACTTTGAATAAAGAGTTTGGAAGAAAACATGGAATCTACATATTTAATTCAGTTAGAGGCATAGATACTGAACCGGTGAAGGAAAGAGAAGCAAGCATACAATACAGTAAACTTTCAACACTGAAAAAAGATTCAAATGAATACGAATTTCTTGCAGAGAATCTCGTTGAATTGTGTAAAGAATTGTATGAAATAATTAAAAAAAATAATAAAACATTCAAATCAATAGGCATACAATTTATTCAATCGGATTTAACTAGCAAAACCAAATCTAGAATGTTAAAAAATCATACATCCAATTTGGAAGAATTACAGAAAAATGCATTGCAGCTACTAAAAGAATCATTAGAAGATCAAAAAAATACAATCAGACGATTAGGAGTGAAAGTTTCAGAACTTTCAGAAATTCAAGGCCAAAGCAATATTACGAGTTATTTTTAGTAGAGAGTTTGCCTTCAGATTCAGATTTTTTTAGTCGTCTAGTTTCTATTATAATGACTACCAACAAAAATACAAACAGCCATGGCAAAAACATTATCTCGCCTGCAACGGAATGAAATTCCTCCCATTGCTTTGCATCAGTAGTAACTTTAAGAGCATACCAAGATAAAGAGAAAATTCGGATCATGTTAACACCAATAGTGCCTACAATACCTAAAACAAAATAGACAAGTTTTCGATTTCTATGAATATTCATTTTGAGTAAAAATGCACCCATGACCAAAGAATAGATGATAACGCTATGTACACCAGCAGATGGCCAAAATACTTGAAGTACCATCGGTCCAAAGTCACCTTTTAAGAACATGATATTATCACGGGCAGTAGCGGTTCCTAAATCAAGGACATTTATCAGCCACACATTTGTTTGAACCAAATAAGGTACAACATATTGTAAAGGACCAAGTGAGTCGTATGGGAAAATGCATCCAATGAAAGAATAATTGCACTGCCACCAAGGAATATTGGTCCAGCAGGTGCAATTCGTATCCATCGTTTACCAAAAATATGCTGAGTGCAACCATAACAAAAATACTCATTATAACAAAATCCCATAACCACGTCCAAGAATAAATCAGTTGAACGTTAAATGATTCAGCAGATGATAAAATATAATCTCTTAAACCATATTCTAATCCTATAAGATATGCAATTACAGCTGCAGATAAAGGAATTACAGATAACAATTTTTTTTAGAAATAATAATTTTAAGACCAATTAATTCAGCGACAACAAACACCAATGCAAAGATAAAACCACCTCTACCTTGATTCCAACTTAAGCTAAAGCTGTCAGGAAATGCAATTAACGCAAAAATAATCGGACTGGCAATAATAGCAATCCCAATTATCAAGTTCTTATTTTGCATCAAAAGTGAATTAAAAAATGGTCAATAAATAGATCCAGATTACATTAACATGTAATAGAGAATTTCTCAGGGCAACAAAGATGCTCATAAAATGGGTCAGATAATTTACCTTTGACCAAAAATACAACTATGGTGTAATTTGCAGTTTTTGGAATATGCTTATTGCATTTAACGCATCTTAAAGTATCCATTAGTAGGAATTGGTAATCAAATATACTTTAGAAATAGGATGTAATGATCCAAAAAGACTAGAATTAGAAAATTCAGGCATGACTAATGAGATAAAATAATTAAAAAAAATCAGCGATAGTCTTTTGACGAATTAATTTCATGATGTTTCCTTTTGAAAGCCATTCAGGTTTACTGATACTCATTTTCTTTGAGGCCAAAGTAAGTGCATCGTCAAAAGTATCACCAAATACTGGAAGTTGCTGCATTGCTGAACGAATTCCCTCTCTTACTTGCCAAACACCAACAGGAATTGCATATTCAGGCCTTATTTCTCGTAATACTATAACTCCAGCCTGAATTTTATTTTTTACCAGATATTCAGACACACCTAGCTTGGCTGCAAAATATGCCCCAGCTATTGCAGGAGGATGATGGATTCCACGTGCATCTTCAAAATCAGAACCAAATCCTAAAACACCATTTGAATACCATGCTTCAATCATTTCATAGATCCATCTATGTGGAAATAAAATTACAGAAAATAAATTTCCAAGATGTTCATAACTAAAAACTCTGCATGAGTCAAATTAGCGGTAAATCTAAAATTTCTTTAGTAAGGGATTTAGATATAATATCATCAGTCGCAGTGATACTCCATTTTGTAGGAACCAGTTTTCTTTTTTGTCCCAACATACCGATGCTGAAACATTTTTGGATTTTTGAAATGTCTATACCAGAATCATACAGATTTAAAACAGCATCTTGTGCATTAAGATCTTTATCATAGAAGATTTTTTCAATTGGCTTTGTAGCACTTGTATCATAAAATTTTGCAGATTTAATTTCACCGATAGGGCCAAAAGGTGCGCTCTCACCATCAAGTGAAACACTTGTAGATGTTGTCTTTGTAAATTCTAAATCAGAATCTGCAGGTTTAGAAGACATTGTGATTTCCTGGAGGTTTTCTATGTAGCGTCCTTCTGTTTGTGTGATTGAAACTTTTTGAATTCCACGGATTAGATTTAATCTAAAATTAACAATTTCTTCAAGAGATTTGCCTTTCCATTTTTCAGGATTATCAAGTATACTTGTATCACCATGTATTGGCGGAACCATGGGTCCAACGAATACATTTGGATAGTTGTATGAGCCAACAAACACCGATGGAGGGCTAGTTCCGCTAATAGAATCAGATGAAAATAGATTGCCATATTTTGATAAATTCTCATGCCATTTTGTCAAGATTGCTCTTCGAATATCTTGAGAGTCAGAGGACATGAAATTTGTGCCTAAAATATGGCTATTAACCTGCCTGATCATGATAATTGACCATAACTTAACGTATGATGTTTAAAGAACAAATCATGAATTAGAATATGCCAGTCAAAAGAATAGTATCATTTCTACCCAGTGCTACAGAATTACTATATGAACTTGGAGCAGGAGATATGTTGTTTGGAGTAACACATGAATGCAAGTATCCTGAAAATGCAAAAACAAAACTGCAGGTTATCAGTTCAGTAATTAATTCAGATGAGTTAACCAGTAGTGAGATCGATACAAAAACTTGTCAATTGCTAAGCGAGGGAAAAGAGATTTTTGTATTAAATGAAAAAAACATGTTAAGGGCAAATCCAGATCTGATAATATCTCAGGAAACATGTGAAGCATGTGCAGCACATAGCAATCATGTCAATAAAGCAATTCAGATTTTACAGAAAAGACCAATAGTTCATTCAATGGATCCACATAATTTAGAAGAAATAGTTAGATCAGTCAATAAAATTGGCAAAGTAATCAATAAAGAAAAAGATGCAGAAAAGATTACAGAATCACTCAAAAATAGAATAAATCAAATAAAAAAACACAAACCAATTACAAAACACAAAGTTCTAGCATTAGAATGGATTGAACCATTTTTCACAGCAGGTCATTGGATACCTCAAATGATTAATGAGGCAGGTGGAGAAAACATGATAAGTAAAGAAGGTGAGCGGTCTAGAAGAACAGACATTAACGAAATCATAAAATCAGATCCAGATATAATTATCATGATGCCATGTGGTTTTGATACATTTCGTACAGTAACAGAATACATCAACATATTGAAGATGAATAAATCGTGGAATTCGTTGAGAGCTGTCAAAAATAAAAAGGTGTTTGCAGTAGATGCAAACGCTTACTTTAGTAAACCAAGCATTAGAACAATTATAGGATTAGAGATACTTGCAAAAATTATTCAGCCAGATGATTTCCTACGCCTAATCGTACCTAAAAATTCATTTTTACAAATAAAATAAAACTATTCATCAGTGTCTTCTAATTCATCGTATTTAGGATTTCTACGACCAGGTCTAATCGGAATATACATTATTGACACATCTTTTATGGATTTGGGTACAAGATAGAGTTCAAGGTTTTAAAAATTTGCCCTTTTAGTGTATCTTTTATACAAAAGATCATTTCAAGATAATCTAGATCAGAATGGTCTATGCAATGTATTTCTACTGATAATTCATACGTAAGATCTTTTAAGTAATAATTAAAGCAAAGTCATGATTGATTTTAGAAAATATCTAAACTGTCCAGAATGCAAAAAAAGCCCACCTTATTGTAATGAGCATAGAAAAGAGGTAAATGCAATACTAGATAGCGCATGATAAGGGCAATGTATAACGGTTAGACTAAAAAGGCATTACAATCATTAAGCTTAAATCCAAATTTTGTAAGTATAAAAAATGGCGAATGTGTTTAGTTCAATATTTGGCACAATTTATGACATGATATCTTCTTTATTTAGTTAAATTCATCATATAACGCTAAACAATCAAAATAGACTAAAGATTATTTTTTATAGATAAAATGAAAAAAAGGCATTACAGAGTAGAGTAATACGTATCAATAATTATCATTACAGACAATATCGCAAATGGGACAAAGAAACTTAATCCAACTTTGACATGTATCATGTCTTAGACTTTTTTCACATCTATATTAACGAATGAGTTTGAAAGAGATGAAGAACAGATACAATCAAATAATTTTACATTCAATTTTTAGAGATTTTACTGTAGTATAATATGTAAAAGCCAATAATGCAATTGCCCCTATTCTTATTGGAAGTTCGTAATTAGTAAGAAACGCAAGCCCAGTAGCACCTACAGAACCAAATGTAGAGAAGACAGCAAATCCTATAGGACCACAGCTACATGCACCTGCAATAGAGCCAACAAATGAGCCAAATACACCCCCGGTAACTTTTCTTTTAGATTTTTTTTAAAATATTGATTCTATAAATATTCATAGGAATCACCAATGCAGATAACACAGTAAGAATCACAATCAAAATTAATCCCAATTCCATTCCAGGTGCAACATGACCAACAAAATACGGCTCCAAAAAAACATACTCTGAGAGAACTAATAATCCAAATAACAAGATAGTAAAAAAGGCAGATGCAAAAACAACATAGATGTAATTTGAAAAACAAGTTTTAATGCATAAGTCATTTTAATTCATTGAATCCAATACTTTTGAAAAAACAGAGTATGGTTGTGCACCTACTAGTTTTTCTTGCTGTCCATCAGGGCCTATGATAAAAAATGTCGGAGTTCCACTTACGCCTAATTTTTTTGCTTCAGCAATATTATATTGCACTCTCTTTGTATATTTTCCAGAATCGAGACAACTATCAAACAATTCAGAATCAAGACCTAAACTAAACGCAAATGATTTTAGTCGTTCAGAATTTGCCCATCCATTATCTATTTGTGATTCCTGAGAAGTATATAGTTGATTATGATATTCCCAATATTTTCCTTGATCTTCAGCACAGTAAGACGCTTGTGCTGCTTTTGGTGAATCTCTTCCCAAAAATGCAAGATCAACAAAACTAGATTTACTTTTCCAGTATCAAGATAATTTTGAAATAATGAGGGTTTTGTATTATGAAACCAATTATAACATTGATGACATTGATAGTCACCAAATTCTACAATCGTAATGGGAGCAGATGAGGAACCCAAAATTGATGAACCCATAGTGGTGGAAATAGTTCCATGCAATCTTGCATCCATAGTTTCAGTTTCAACAGAAGATGAAGAATATGCCAGAATTACACCTACAACAACAATCGAGGCAATTATACCAAACAAGAGTCCTTTTTTTACCACAACAAACGTAATGGAAAATTGTTTAAAAAACTTATTCCAAATTATGCGAGAATTTTTTCTTAAAAAGATTCACAAATTTAGAAATAGCAATGTCAATTGGGCATACTTCACATTGATTTGAAGATAAGTGTTTAGACAGATGATTTTCAAATGTTTTTCTAGAATTAAATACAATATCACATTTTACACAATAAACCTTTGAAATGTTATTTTTAGAGGTTTTTACCACATGTGTTTTCCTCATCAGATCTTATAAAGTTCCTGCTGAAAATCATCAACTAAGAAACTTGAGAAGCGATCACTAGAATTGAGAGATAAAGTGAAAGTAGATTCCAGAAAACAAATATCATTGATTAATACAAGGTCTCACAAATAATGTATCTTCATATGATTTTGTAGTTCTACCTCATATCTAGTTAAAAATCCACAATGAGTACAAGAAAACATATCAGATCGGGGAAGTGAATCTCGTTCGATAGTTTTACCATAAATAGATTTAATCGATATAACATCATGATTAGAGATAACAGCAAAATTATGCGCTTCACCGATTGAGCCCAAGAATTCTTTGATTGCAGTTATAACGATCGTTTTATCGATTATTTCATCATCAAGAGAAGACAGCATAAAGGAGTGGTTTTTCAGAGTAGGTATTGCTGCTACTTGGTCAGATACGTAAACGACTAATTCACTTTTTATTGGTTCTACGTCTCGACAGTCAATTGTTAGCATATAGTTTACCAGAATAATCAATATTTTAGTTTAACAAAAATTTGAAAATGATTATTATAGTTTGAGATAATCATTTTTCTTAGATGGGAGACTCAGAAACATTTGGCATAGAAAATGGGCATGGTGCTGAAGTAGTTTCATGGTTAAATGATCAAGCCAAAACAAATAGAACTAAATTCGAGGCAAGGTTGTATGGATATGTAATCACTACAAAAAACTTTGGAGATTTTGAAATGTTTTCATGGATAGGAGATGTTCAGATTGCAAGAAAAATGATCAATAAAGCTAGTAAAAGATTCAAAATAAAAATAATTGAAGGAGGATACAAACCAAAAGAGAAAATATATCGAATGAAAAATTTGATTATGCCAAAGTCAGAAAAGATCAAAAAACAATAGGACAAATAGAATTTGAAGCATCAAGATTTGGAAAGGGAGAATGGGAGGTAAAAAATGAAGAGAGGCATTAAAAAAAACTCATGATGAAAAAAGAAGAAAGTACTAAAGATAGGGATCGTGGGTACTGGAATGCTTGGAAATGCAATAGGATTGCATTTATTGAAATCAGGTTTTAATTTAACAGTTTATAACAGAACCAAAGAAAAAACAAATGAATTAAAAAGAATGGTGCAAAAATTGCAGATTCACCAAAAATTGTGGCTGAAAATTCAGAGTTGGTGATTATAATTGTAAAAGATGCAAATGCAGTAAAAAAATAGCATTTGGAAAAAATGGGATCATTGAAGGCAATCATAAACAATTAACCATTGCAGATATGAGCACAATTAGTCCAATAGAATCAAAAAAGATTTCCAAAAGATTTCGAAAATACAAAATCATCAAATTAGATACACCTGTTATGGGCGGACCAAATGTAGCAATTACAGGAGAATTGGTATTAATGGCATCAGGAGATAAAAAAATATTTGATAGATTTAAAAAAGTTTTTGAGAAAATAGCAAATAAGATATTTTTTTTAGGAGATGATGGAACTGCACATCTAGTTAAACTTGCAATGAATCTTCAAATTACAATGCTTGCGCTTGCTCTTTCAGAAGGAATAACATTAGTAAAAAGTGCAAAGGCAGATCCAAAGATATTTTTAGACATTTTGAATTCAACTTATTTTAAAACTGGAATGAGTGAGAATAAAGCATACAAAATGATACAAGATGAGTTTAATCCAACATTTACTCTTGCAAATTTGAAAAAAGACATCAGTACGATTACAGATACTGCAAAATCACTTGGAATCAATTTACCAATGATCAAAAAAGCAGAGGATGTGTATCGTGATGCATTAGCACGTGGGTTTGGAGATATAGACTACACAGGAATTTTAGCATATATTAAAAAAATAAACCAGTCAAAGCATAATAATTAAAAATCATGACTAGGATTTACCAAAAATTCTATAAGCTACGCCAGTAAAAATACAATATGAGACTTGAAGGCAAGGTTGCAGTGGTTACTGGTGCATCAAGTGATATTGGAAAAGGAATTGCAAAAAGATTTGCAGAGGAAGGTGCAAAAGTTGTTCTGGTTGCAAGGAATCTTGAGGGATTAGAAAAAGCAAGAAAAGAGATAGGAAATGAGAAATTTACAGCTTCAATGTCATGTGATCTAACTAATGAATCACAAGTAATGCAAACTATTAATCAAATCATGGACACGTATGGAAAAATAGACATTTTAGTAAACAATGCAGGTGCAATCAATGATCCAGTTCATTTTCATCAAATGCAGGATTCAGAGATTAGAAAATTAATCGATATCAACTTGTTTGGAATTTTTCACATTACTAAAGCTGTGTTAAATAAAATGACAGATACTAAGAAAGGGGTGATTGTAAACATCGGTTCAATATCTAGTGAAAGAGCAATACCAAGAGTTCACCTAGCAGCATATTCTGCAACAAAAGCTGCGATAACAATGTTCACAAAATCAATAGCGGTAGAATACGCAAGAAAAAATATCAGATGTAATTGTGTGAATCCAGGAATAATTAATTCTGGAATGATAAAGCCATATCTAGATGAACCTCAAGCAAGAAAAGTTCTAGAAGAAAGATTACCACTAGCAAGAATTGGTGAGCCGGTGGATGTAGCAAATGCAGCATTATTTTTAGCGTCAGATGAAGCAAATTGGATTACAGGAACCATTCTAAATGTAGATGGTGGTAAAACAGCTTCTGAAGGATAATTTTAGATTATAGAATACTGTTTTTTCTTCTAACAGTATATGACCTATATGCAAATCCAGTTATGCCCATAATTATTGCTGTAACAACAGACCAAATTACAAAAGAAACAATATCAGATTCAATCATCATTTTAGATAAATGAATTGGGCATCTAAAGTTTCGGTTTAAAAATAAGACTATAAAATAAATTTTCAGGAGTATTTTTGAAACATCTAAATAGATTTAATTCAAATAACTTTCATGCCGGAATTAATATGTCCTGATTGCGGAAAACGCTTATTTCATGAAAATGAAGATACGCTGAAAATAGAAGAAACGATACATGGAAAATTCTGTAGAAAAAAACAAGGAGAGAATCATAGTTTCATGCACCGAGACCCTGGACATATGGCCACATTTGATTCAGAAAGAGAAAATGATGGTGTCGGAAATCCAATTTTAAAGAAGTAATTAACAAGACAATATCAATACCTCAAAATTATATCCTAGAATTAACTAACAATTGAAGTTGACAATAGAACATCATTATGATTTAGTAGTTGTAGGTGGTGGGCCTGCAGGATCTTCAGTAGCATTTGAAGCATCAAAAAATGGAATCAAAGTAGCCCTTATTGAAAAAGAAGAAACCATTGCACAGTCAGTCAGAACAAGCGGAGTAACATGGATGCAAAGCATAAAAGAATTTGGCATTCCAGATGACTGTTATAATCCAATTAAAAATTACTCATTTTGTTCACCAAATAACGAGGTTACAATATCAGATACGATTTCACATGCCGCAGTTTTAGATGTAAGAAAAACTTATCGATGGTTAGCAAAACAAGCAGAAAATCAAGGTGCAGATATTTTTCTTAAAACAAACATCAAAAAGGTATTAAAAAACAATGAAGGAGACATCGTAGGAGTAAGTGGAACAAGCAAAGAAGATGAAATAATATTTCATGCCAAAATGATTGTGGATGCAAGTGGATTTTCTTCAGTTGTTTCTAAATCGATGGGATTTGTAACACAATGGGAAAGATTTGGAGCGGGTGCAGAATATGAAGTTGAAGCAGAGATAGTTGATCAAAATACATGGTGGCTCATGGTGGGTCAGAAATATTCTCCAGCAGGATATGCATGGATTTTTCCAGTAGGAAAAAATATTGTGAGAATTGGAGTGGGAGTTGGAAAGCCAGAATCATCAGTAGATCCTACTGAAAGATTAAAAGAATTAATGGATTCAAAAATGGGTCCAATTAAAAATTTAGGAAAAATTACACCAATTGAATTTCATTATGGATTAATTCCAAATGATGGGTTATCAAGAAAAACAGTATACAACAACTTGATTCTTGTAGGAGATTCTGCAGGACAAGCTAATCCATTAGTGCTGGAAGGGATAAGATATGCAATAAAATACGGACGTGTTGCAGGAAAAGTTGCAGCAAATGCAATTAAATCAGGAGATACAGACGAGTCTGCATTATATCCATATGAAGAGAATTGGAAAAAAGAAATACATACAAAAATTAAATCTGCAGGAAAAGTTCAGAGTAGATGGATAGGATTATCAGATGATGAATGGGATAAAGAATTAGACATTATCAAAGAATTAAAATCTGAAGAATTTTTAGATTTCATAAAAGCTGATTTTGGAGTAGCAAACATGATAAAATTAGCCACACATCATCCAAAATTAGCAGTTAGACAATTATTTAATCTAGTAAAAAGCAAAAACAAGTAAATCACCTTACAGTAAAAAAGTCAGTAACAATTACATCATGATATTGAAGTTGAGCAACATAAACTCCAGAATTAAACGGTTTGGAGATAATTTCATTAAAAAGACCTGACGAGTTATCTTTCAGAGTTACGGATTCCACTAGATTGCCCCTCTGATCAAATATATCAACAAACAAATCTTCTCTAAACGCTATTGTTTTTTGTACTGCACCTGAAATAACAAGAGTATCATCATTGTACTGGACTTCCACTACAGCTGATCTTGAGCGTGTTGGGAGATATTTTTCAATCAAATACCTCAAATTATCTAATTTATCACTAACTTTTTTTGAATCTTTACTAACCAAACCTAACTTGATATCATTAATAGTTGAAGAAAAGTTAGAATCACTATCAGATATCTGCCCAAATTTTTTAATGAATGTAGTTAATTCTTCAAAATCCCTTGCAAGTTCAACCATATTCAAATCAACAGAAGTGTAAGTATTTTCAAATCGTTCTTTTACATTTACAATTTGGGTTGCTTTAGAATCTTGATATTGTAACATTACCACGTAAAGACCAGGATCTGCAGGAGTTATCCACTGTGTGTAAAAATCACCATACTTTGTATCTGTAAATTCCAAGGCACTGTGAGTACTACCATCCATATTGAAAACAGTGACATACAATGGGGATCTTCGATCAAAAAGAGATTTTTCCACAGCACCTTGAATTATCCAAATATCTTTTTCTTGATCAAAAGAAATATCATAGATTATTCTAGGATTGGTGATAACTAGATGCTCACTTAAAAATTCGCCAATTTTTAAAATTTTTGACTCAGCATCAATAAAATTACCATAATCAATTAGAGCATAAGCATCAGAAATCATTTCGTCATATTCGTTAGAGTATTGAGAAAATTCACTGTTATAGAATTTAGCAACCATATTAGAGTAATTATTCAATCTATCACGATACTCGATTCGTTTTATCTCATCTCCGCTATAACCAACTTTTGAACCATATGGAGCATCAGTGTAGGCTTTTGAAACTTGATTCCATTCAATAAACAAACTTCGAACTAGTTTATCGGCTTCATCAAGGTCATTTTTTATAACAAGATCTCTCACGTCGTCTATTTTTTCATTAAATGAGGATGTAAATTCTATATATCCAGGCAAAAATTTATGGGTACGTAATCCCAACTCAACTAAATTTTCTATAGATTTTGCTCTTTGTAAAATATCACTTGCTCGTATTTTAAAAGCATCGCCATCATACGAATTCAAATCAGATTTGATTTTAGGAGCTTGTTCGCTGACCCAAGTCAATAGAACTTCTATTCTATCAATTCTCATAATAGATGGATTATCAGATTCCATTTGTTCTGCAGTGTTAAGAATTTTTAATGCACTATCAATCAGATATAAATTGTCATAATCAGCTTGAAGTTCCGCTTTTTGTTTCATTGTTTGATATTCAAATTTTAAAACAGTTAGAGGATTTCTTTTCTCTCTCAATTCAGTCATATCTTGATCGAATTCAGAAACAATAGAGAGAATTTCTTCAGAAGAATTAGCAGTTTCAACTTTTTCTAAAAGGAATCTCCAAGAAGATATCAAGCTAGAATCAACTCCATTAGATTGAGATATTTCAACAGCCTTACTTATTCGAGAAGAAATATCTATAATCCGTTTCATTTGTTGAATTTGAATTTCAGATTTAATGATATCATCAGGGGATGATGCAAATTCTAATTCAGATTTTAGATTATTCCAGTCAGACATCAACAAGTTTGCAAGGTCAGAATTTTCATCAGAGTTTGAAGAAATGAATCGATCCACATCCTCTAATTCTCTTAGTAAAATTGCAGCATTATAAAGACGATTGATTTTTTCTCCAGAATCAAGTAAGTCAGATATAGACTCTTTATTTTCAAGAGACAGTCTAGTCCCCTCCCAATCATTTTGAATTAGACGATAAAGATCGCTTTGTTTTCTTGAAACAATATCAAGATATCTAGCCTCAGATAACAAATCAACGAGGCCTGAAATTTCTTGTACATGTATAGGGGCGGTTCCTCGAGCAAAAATAAAACCAACTTCTTCTTTGACAAATCTGTTCATCACGGTATCAGATTTTTTCATCAAATTTAGAAGAGTTTCTTCAAGTTCATCAAAAGTAAGAATTTTTGTTGCAGGTGTTTTTGTTGGATTTATGTTTCTAATCTCCACAAATGCATCAGACAATAAATCAATGGATTTACGTTTATCATTTATTTCATAATAAAATATAGATAGAAACACAGTTCGATTAATTGATTTTGCATTATCAAATGAAATTTCCCCATCAAGTAACATTTGAGATACAGAATTCAAAGAGGATGTAACTGCAGGTCTAAGAACAGGAGTTATCTCATAACTGAATTCATCAGAATAAAATTCATCCAGTAGATCAACATATGTTTTTCTATTGTAGGTAAATCATCAGATAGTAGAACATCATTTACATTATTGATAAAAGATTCTTCAAGATTATTTTTTTCGCCAAGTACAAATAATGTTTTAGACAATAAATTTTTAGCAGAAGCAATTAATGTTTCAGGAGTAGATTCAAAAAATATTTTATTAGTTACTTGAAAATTAGCTGTTGTGGAATAATCACCATAAAATAATTTAACTTCGTATTCTCCAACTAACCCACATATTCTACCACTTAATGGAATTCCATCAGTCATAAACTCGCCGTTAGGTAATGGGGTAAGTTGTTGAATTTGACATAAATCACCTTCAGGATTAATTATTTGCATTATCAAAAATGAATCATTTTGAATAGAGGAAACTTGTCCAAAAATAAAAAGAGATTCACCCCTATCAAAAGATCCAAAATTATCAATTATGCTTATTCGTTCAGGATTCTGAGCACTGGCATAAACTGGCATAATTAACAATAAAATCAATCCTAAAACTGTGCCTGCTTGCCTCATGGGGATCAAATTTGAAATCAATGCTACTTAAAACTTGGGAATCAATGATACGTGAGAACTACTATTCTGTCAAGCCATAGAGGTTACAAAAGAGGCATTAGCCTTGTAAATCCCCACAGTATAAGATCTAAAACTTTTACTCGACATGCAGAAACTATGAAATTGTTCAATTGTTCTAGTATTACAAGATGCACAGATTAGTTGAATTGTTTTATTACATTGTGCACATTTAGAGTAATCAATTAAAAATCCTCCACAATTTCGACATGATTCATCTGGCAATTTACTTTCAAAATTGGATTTGAAAATGTACATTTAAGGAAAACGTAGAAGTCGTTCATAGTAAAGCTCAGTAAGAAGAAGATTATAATGAGAAAGGGAGAGTAAAAACAATGGATCCAGTAAGTAAAATTTTTGATAAATGGGCCAAAAACGGCAGAGCCAGTTTAATGGAAAAGGAACACGGAAAAAATGTAGTAAAAATTTTAAAAACTATATCTTTTGATAAACCATTTTTATTTTTGGATTTTGGTTGTGGTAATGGTTGGGTAGTAAGAAAAATTGCAGAAGATCCTTATTGTAAAAAAGCAGTAGGAATAGACAAGAGTAAAAATATGATTGTAGAAGCTAATCGAAAGAAAAAAAACAAGAAAGAAAAATATTTTTTTAAAAATATCGAGGCTTTCAAATTTGATGGTAAATTTGACGTCATATTTTCTATGGAATCACTATACTATGTAGATTCAATAGAGTTGGTGCTCAAAAAAATATATAAATTATTAAAACCGGGTGGAAGATTTTTTTGCGGTACAGATTTTTATTCAGATAATGTTGCAACTGCAAGATGGGCAAAAAAAATGAAGATTCAGATGCATTTACATTCAAAACAAGAATGGAAAAATTTTTTTAAAAAACAGGATTTGAAACAAAAACAAGACAAATAAAAGATTTGAAGAGTATGAAAAAGTGGAAACGTGAATTTGGAACATTATTCATAATTGGCAAAAAACCAAAAAGGCAATCTTCAAATTAAATCAAAATTACAACTAAGACGTGTGAGCTGGAGCACGATACGCTGCTACGGCAGAGGAAACTCCTCCCTCCATACAGGAAATGTGATCCGGAGATGGATAATCAGAGATGATTGGCAACGGAGCAGAAAAGAATCCAACCTGGCGTACAATGATGGCAAAACCTGAGATTTCCAGAGAAGGAATGAAAAAGACGTCCCACATGGAGCAAAGCCAAACAGAACTATAGGATCCTGTACCAAGTTCAGGTAGGCTGCAAAGCGTAATATCGTGAAAACAGAAGGAGGGTTACTCCCAGCACACATAATTTTTTAAAATATTTAGATTAAGATACTAACTCATAGATGATGCTGTTTCCTTACAAAGGTCAGCACTACATTTGCAGGTTGCATCACATAAACATGAACCATGCATTACACAGTCACATTCAGTACCAATTTCTGCCGATGCTGCACAACCACAAGCTGCCTCGTCGTTACCATCAGCAACTGCTGGTGGTGGACTTTGTTTTTGGTCTTCATATACGCTTCGCGTTTGCTCATAATCAGAGGTATCTGCAAGATATGCTTCACCTCTGTTAGTCTGATAACCACCAGAAGATGCACTAGTTTGGTAACTAACCAATTTACTAGGATCAATACCTTGTTGACCAACTTTTTGATTCTTTAATGCCCTATTACTAAAAATGAAAAACGCAATACCACCAATTGCAGCCATTCCAGCCATTCCGTAAACTATCGCAATTGGAAATCCACCAGTAGATGTTGTACCATAATCTTTTGGAGGTGTTGGTGTAACTCCCATTATTTCAAGACCGTCAAGTACATCTAATGCACCAAATCCAATTGCTGCTATGTTTCCTTGATCAGCTGATTGAACACTTCGTATAGCATAATTTTGA
>JAAUVF010000075.1 GCA_012030815.1 Nanobdellota archaeon
GCATCTTTAACATATAAAATTGCAATTCCTAATCCTTGGTGATTTTGTAGTAAAACTTTACCTGCCTTTTTCATTTTCGTAGCAGTAGATTCATCAACATCAAGGACTATTGGAATTGTCCAAGCCAAACCATTTGCTAATCTACCTTTTGAAATTACATGTTCAAAGTCTTTTTTCCCTAAAAATCCCTCAAGAGGGCTAAAAATTCCATCTGCAATGTTTTCAACATCATTTGCAAGATCTTCAGATATTTGTATTGAATATAATCCAGAAGAATCAGCTTTTGTGATTCTATTTACTAGTTTTCCGCCGTGCGGCTTGATTGAATTATCAGACATACTAAATTTCCTATTTATGGTCTATATGAAGGCCACACTCCTTGTGCTGGCCTTGTTCCCACCACCAACGCCCTGCCCTCAAGTCTTCTCCAGGTTTGATTGCTCTAGTACAAGGCTCACATCCAATACTTGGATACCCCTTATCAAGAAGTTTATTGTATGGTAAATTATTTTTTTTAATATAATCCTGAATTTGGTCCCACGTCCAATCAATAATTGGATTAATTTTTAAAATTCCACCATGACCATGATCAATTTGAAAAATATTAACATCTTTTCGTACTTCGGTTTGATCACGTCTCAATCCAGTAATCCAACCATCTAATGTTGATAGTATTCTATTAATTGGATGTACCTTACGAATTTCACAACATAATTTTCTATTTTCTACACTGTCATAAAAAAGATTTATTCCCTTTTCTTTAACCATATCTTCGACTTCTTTAGTATCTGGAAATAAAATTTCGATTGTAATGTTATATTTTTTTCTCACAATATCCATATGTCATAAGTTTCTTGAGGTAATCTTCCCGTATCTAATGTAAAGAATCTAAATTTTGGATTAATCTTATGCATAATATCCATAATTACTGCATCTTCTGCACCGAAACTTGATGCTTTAGCAACTCTAGGATGTAAATTATCAGAAACCCATTGGAGAGATTCATCTGTTGTTTTTATTTTTGAGTTAAGTTCATCTACTTGTTCTTGAGTAAATTTTTTCATAAATACACATGATTTGTTTTGTTTTATATTGATTACCCAAGTATCTTATCCTAAATTATAAACAGGTACATAACTAAAAAGAAAATATGGAAGATATTTCTTATGTAGTAGTTTTCCCAACAGTATTTTCGAAAAATAAAATTCCACAATTAATTACAAATATTAAAAAAATTCTAAAAATTCATAATCAAGAATTCAGATCAGTAAAACGTGATGGAGATGTTATTTTAGTAGATGCAAATGATCCTGTGTTTGCATCATCTGCAATCAATTTACTCTTTGGTATTGAAAAAATAGCTATTGCTAGACAAATAAAAAATGATTTTCAAAAAATAGTCTCAGAAATTACTTCTGTGGGTGGAAATTTGCTCTTAAAGGGAGAAAAATTTCTTGTTAGAGTTGAGGGAACAACAAAAGGATTTTTTACAAAAGATATTGAAATTGCATCTACATCAAGTATAATAGAAAAAAAATCAAACATGGGTGCACGTCCTGGAACAGATGAAAATTTTGATAAGTTGCTGTACACATATCTAACAAAAAATAATGCATATGTCTGTATTTTTTTAGATGTGGGTCAAGGTGGAATTCCATATCAAACTCAAAATAAAAATACAATATGCTGTGTTTATGATGAAATCTCGGCAATCTCTTGTTTTGAGACAATAAAGCAGGGATTTGATCCAAAAATAATTGTCTGTTATAGACAAAAATCAGAATTATTAAATTTAATTAAAACAATTAATCAAATAATTCCAAGATTGGTAAAGCAAGAAATTGCGCTAGAATTTTTAATATAAAAATTAGTCCAACTGGATTCAAAAATTATCTTGTTTTTGTTGACTTAATATTAGAGATTATGCTTCATGTAGGAAAATTAGAAAAGATAGGTCATGTGTCTATTGCGTTATCTCCACTAATGTTTTCTACAAAATTTATTGATAATTCATTAAAACGTATATTTCAAAATGACATGATATCAATTATGCCGTTAAGTGGAGTAGATTCAAAACTTTTTGATGAAGCCAAAGAGATTGGATTGGAAAAACAAATCCCAAAATTAGAAAAATTATTTATGATTGATTCTAGTGAATTACCAAAGTTTTCATCTAAAGATGTTGATTTGGCCATAAAAACAAAGAAGAGTGTGACTGTCAAAATTGGACCAAATAATGTACATGATATACTTGATTCATTAGAATAAAATCACTGGGAATTTAAACGGCATTTGAGGATTAATTTTTGTGCTAAAAATAGGTCAATTCATCTATCCATGGGAAGCGGTCATTATTCACGAATGATGAGGCTAAATGAAGTTCTCGAAGATCATATCAAAGGAGAGTTTGAAGTTCATTTTGCAAGCAAAGATCATGTTTATCAAAAATTAATAGAAAAATTTCCAAACAAGAAAAATCAAATTCATGAAATATTGATGCCAACTCCAATAGATGGAAAGTTTGGGCCAAGTATTTTTCTATCAATGCTAAAATTTTCTATTACCAATTTCAAAAAATCCTTCACTTGTAAAACAAGTTACAAAATATTTGAAACAAGAAGGAAAATTGTACGATAAAGAAAAATTTGATCTGGTAATTAATGATGGAGATATGGGTTCAAACATCATAGCAAAAAATCGTAATATTCCAAGCTTATTTATTACAAATCAATTTAGACCTAAATTGTACAAGTCTAGATCTTATTTTTATCCAGCAGTAAATTATATTTCAAAACAAATTGGTAAAGCATCAAAAATTATTGTTGCAGATTCTCCACCTCCATATACTATGTGTGAATATAATCTTAATTTCACTAAAGAGATCGAAAATAAGGTAACCTATGTAGGCCATTTTACAAATAGTAAAAACATTGAGAAAAAATCAATAACTGATCTTGAAAAACTAATAGAAAATACAGAATTTGGTTATTGGATGAGAACTGGAAACAAATCAACTAACGATGGAACTGGTCAGAGATATGAAGAAGTATTTCATCAAAACGAAATGAAAAATGAAAAAAGAATAGTGTCTCATGCAAGAAATGATTCAACAATTGATTACGTTTTAGGAACAGATGGAAAAAAATATACAGTAACTAATGCTTTAGAGAAAAAAATTGATTGGATTCAAATTGATATAGGTTTCCTGACAGAACAACAAAAAGAAACTGTTTTGAATTTAACTAAATATGCTGTAGTGAATGGTTCTCATACTGTAATGGGTGAAATCCTTGGTGGAAAAGCAAAACCAATTATCGGTATTCCGATTTATGATGAGCATACAAACAATATCAAATGGGCAGAGAAGAAAAATTTAGGAGTATTAGCCGTTAAAACAAAGCAAGTTATCGAGTCTATTTCAAAAATTAAAGACAATTATAACAAATTTGAAGAGAATTTAGCTGATTTTTCTAAAAATTTTGTTCCTAATGGGTCAGAAAATACAGCAAAAATAGCAGCTGAAATTCTTGAAGAAAAGAAATAATACTTTATTTTGAGTTTGTTATCTATCTGGCACGCGGGATGTTCGATGGGCGAACTGACCGCAAGGGATGACGATAAAATCCGCGTGTCAGATTTAAAGTCGATCAAATAATTACGTGGGAACGCTTTTATGGAAAAAATTAAGCCAAAATATTAGTGCCTAACTGTCCAGAATGTACTGCAAGAGAAAGAAAGAAAATCCAAGCAAAGTATGAAGCTGAAACAGCTGAAGAAAATAGAGGTAGAGATGATTTATTCAAGTTATTTGATGCAGTAGAAATTCCAATGAAAATGGATTCTGCTACAAAACATTTCATATGTAAGAGATGCGGACTTTATGCTACACGGGAACAAGTTTCTGACATCAAATACAGATTAAATCAGAAAGAAAGAACACGTGAAGATAAACAGGATGATTATCTTGAATGGTGGCAGAAAAGTAAGAAAGATAAAGAATTGAACTAGAGTTGATGTTCTATGGTTAAAAAGACAGACGAGGAAAAATCATCCAAGAAAGAAGACATCCCAGATTGGGTAACTGATGAAATCCAAAATGCAAAAATTTCAAAAACCAGAAGAGCTAAAAAGAGCTGGATATATTCTTGAAATTTACGATTCAGATAATAAAATTGATGCACAATTGTATGATCCAGTTGAAGATGGAAGACATATAGTTACACTTGATTTACCCAAAAAAATCAAGACTTCAGATTTAGAAAAGGGTGTAGTCTATGAATTTGTTTTTGATCAACATAAAGCGCCATTAAGTAAAAAAGTAACAGAATTTCTACAAAAAGAAAAAGAGATCGATATGAACGCTATATATCAATTTGATTTAAAAGAGATGGAGCTACTAGATGTAGGCTCTAGTCAATCTGCAGATGAAGATTTAGAAGAATAAGTTTATTTTTTACTTTTAGAGTTTAATTATTTTTTAAAAGCCATGCCTAAGATTGGATTTATCAGATAAGGAAATGTGTTTTTTATCCATACTGCACCACGAACTACTGAAGGAACAATAATTTCTAATCGTGAAGAATTTGCAGCTTTTAGGATTGCTTTTGCAACTGTTTTATCACTAAGAGATGTTGGAGAGTATTTTGGCATGGTTTGAAATGATGGATGATCAAAGAAATTAGTTCTGACCATAATTGGACTTACAACTGTTATTCCAACACCAGTTCCTTTCAATTCATGTTTTAATCCCTCAGAAAAACCTAACATGGCAAACTTTGATGCACAATAAGATGCAATTCCAGGTAAACCAAAACTTGCTGCAACTGAAGCTACATTAACAATATGTCCAGATTTTTTTGAAGCATAGACGGAAGAAAGTTTTTGATAAAGTAGATCATTCCAAAATAATTTGTTTCCATTTGCGATTCAATTTCTTTAATAGTTAAATCAAAAACAGAACCATAAATTGCAAAACCAGCATTATTTATTAAAATATCAATAGAACCATATTTTTCTAAAACAAGTTTTGATGTTTTTCTACTTGTAGTTTATCAGAAACATCACACTCACATACTAGCGTAGAAACATTAAATTTTTGTAAATCATTAGCTAGTTCTTCTAATTTTTGTTTTCTTCTTGCAACTAGAATTACATTAGAACCTTTTTTAGCAAATTGAATAGCAGTTTCTTTTCCTATTCCAGATGAGGCACCGGTGATTAATACGATTTTATCTTTGAAATCCATAAATCAAAAAATTCTTTAAAAGATAAAGTGCTTTCTATTTTTTTTCTGTCTTTGGAATTTTACTCAAGGCTAATTTTACCAATAAAAGCCACGTTATTGCAATAGGGACATAATAAGTAGCAATTCTCCAACCAATTACTGCATTCCATTCACCGGTTCCTTCAGGAATTACAAGATTAAATGGATCCAAATTATTTAGATATGACAATAATAC
>JAAUVF010000076.1 GCA_012030815.1 Nanobdellota archaeon
AAGTTTATGATGCATATTCACGAGCTCAAGAAGTTAGAGCACTTGCAGGAATTGTAGGTAAGGCAGGATTAACAGAAATTGATTTGAAATACATGGATGTAGGTGATGTCTTTGAAAAAGAATTTCTTTCACAGGCAACTGATGAAAATAGAACAATAGAGGAAACTCTTACACTGTTATGGAAAATAGTTTCAAAACTTCCAAAGAATGAGATTACTAAAATTAAAGACAAATACATAGACCAATACTATCAGGAAAACTAACAGTATGTCATTTGGACAGAATGTAGCTGCAACAAAAATTGAACTGCTAAAATATAAAAAATCTAGTCAAGTCGCTACAATGGTTCAGAAAATTTTAGATGATAAACGTAAAGTTCTTTTAAAAAATATTGAAGAGATGATCGAAGAAGCCTCCAAAGCTAGAGGTGGAATTTGGGATCCATTACAAGATATTTACAAATCAGTTAATGAAGCATATCTTGCATTAGGCACTAATACAGTAGATTCTGTTGCTGAATCTACACCGCCTGTAATGGAAGTTGATGTTAACACAAGAAGAGTTGTCGATGTAAAAATTCCTGCCCTTACAGTAAGAGAAAAAGATACAAAATCAATGCCATATGGATTTGCCGATACCAACTCCTCTATAGATAGAGCGGCAAAACAGATCAAAGAACTACTTCCAAAAATCTGCAAAGCCGCAGAATATGAAAATTCAATTTTTAGTCTTGCAAAAGCACTTGAAAAAACACAAAAACTACTTAATGCACTAGAAAATGTCATTATTCCACAATATAAACAAAAAATAAGATTTATTCTTGCAACTCTAGAAGAAAGAGAAAGAGAAGAATTCGCAAAGTTAAAAAAAGTGAAGGCAAAGATGGAAAGTAGGAAATAATGGCAAAAGAAGAAATCAAAAAATTAGTAGAAGATTCTAAAAAAGTAATTGATCAAGATTATGAAAATATCGCCAAATCAATCAAAAGTGATATAGCATCATTCAAAAAGAAAACACTCGATCAAATTTAACATTGAAACATCATCATGATTTAAATATGGAACTAGAAGAGTCGGTACATAAATGAAACCTATCGTATTGCTACTTTTGGCAACTATTGTGATTTCTACCACAGGATTCACTGGACTTGCATATGCAGCAGAAGAAGGTGCAGCAACAGGAAGTTCTGACTCACTGAAAATTCTCGGTGCAGGTTTGGCATTCGGTCTTGCAGCCTTTGGTGCAGGTATAGGTTTGGGTCAAGTAGGTGCAGCAGGTCTTGCAGTAATTAGCGAGAATCCAGCATTGCAGTCAAAAGTATTCATTTTCGTAGGTATGGTTGAATCAATCGCTATCTACGGTATAGTCATGATGTTTATCCTCTTGGGACAATAATCTAAGACGTACTAATTTTTTCAAATTTTTAATTTAATTATATTTTAGTTTGTTAACATCTAGTACTCTTGAACAATATCTACATTTGAGTACTCTTCCTTCTTTGTCAATTACATCCATCACTGATTCAATGTGCTCAGTACTGTTAGTAATACAATCTGGATTTGAACAACGAAAAATTCTATCTATTTCATTTGGAAGCGCAACTCTTCTCTTTTCAACTAGTTTGTAGTCTTTGATGATGTTAATTGTTGCTTTTGGAGCAATTACTGCAAGCTTGTTTGTATCATCGTCTATTAGAAATTTATTCTCTATCTTGATTATGTCTTTTTTCTTAAATTTTCCACTAGGTACGTTAAGAGCAATAGTGATGAGACTACCATCTTTCCCATCTATTCTCAAAGCGTTTAGGACCTGAAGACCTTTTCCTTCGTCAATGTGGTCCAACACTGTACCCTCCTTAATTCGTCGAACCATAAGTTCGGACTCTTGCATCAGAATACTTTGTATAGTCACCTGTATATATCATTGAAAGAATGAACAAGTTCTATCAAAAAGACATAATTTCTATCAAGGACTTTAACAAGGCTCAACTTGAACAAATCTTTGCATCTACTGATAAAATAATGAAACTTAATCCTATAGAGAGAAGAGAAATTTGTAAAGGAAATGGATTAGGATATCTCTTTTATGAGCCAAGCACTAGAACTCGACTTAGTTTTGATGCTGCCATGGCTTCAGTAGGCGGTAGTTCTTTAGGCATTTCTGATATCTCATCATCATCTACCAAAAAAGGTGAGAGCCTTGCAGACACTGTAAGAATCATGTCAAATTATTCAGATGTACTTGTACTAAGACATCCCCTTGATGGCTCAAGTAGATTTGCAGCTGAAGTCTCTTCAAAACCAGTAATCAATGCAGGAAGCGGAACTGAAGAACATCCAACACAAGCAATACAGGATCTATTTACGATAAGAAAAGAAAAGAAAAAATCGATGGCCTAAAAATAGGAATTATCGGTGATCTAAAATATGGAAGAACCGTTTACTCTCTCTTACATGGACTTGGAAACTATAATGTTGATGTTCATCTAGTCTCCCCTGAATCATTAAGAATTAGATCTGATTCTATTTATGAAATTAAAAAGAAATTATCTTTTACTGAATCTACTAACATTGAAGACCATATTGATGATCTAGATGTTTTGTATGTCACACGAATTCAAAAAGAGAGATTTCCTGATGAGGAGGAATATCTCAAAGTAAAAGGAAGTTATGTTGTGGGACTTGATTTATTGAAAAAGATGAAAGATGATTCTATTATTTTACATCCGCTACCTAGACTGGATGAGATTTCAACTGATATTGATAATACAAAAAATGCGAAATATTTTGAACAAGCTGAATATGGAAAACATACAAGAGCTGCATTACTGGGATTGATTCTAAATGAAAATGGATTTTAAAATTTAAAATCCAAATTATAATTAAAATTGATTGCGCATTCCATATATCTAGAGTCATTTTAAATAAAATCAGTTTGCCACAAACAAAAATTCTGCCTATTTTTCCTTTAGATTTAGTATTGTTTCCTAGGCAAGAATTACCACTAAGAATTTTTGAACCGCGATATAAGCAATTAGTTGATGACTGTATGTTAGGTGATGGTCAATTTGGAGTGTGTCTAATTGATGTAAATGACTCGATTAGTGGATGGACTGCACCAAAATCAATTGGTACAATTGCCAAGATCACTAAATGTGAGGACGTAGAATTAGATGGAATGCAATTGCATATTGAGACTATTGGTAGAAATAAATTCAAAATAAATAAAATAATTCCTCCCTCATTTGCCCAACCTACAGATTATGATCCATATTCTGTAGAAGGTCATAGAAATATTTCAGAAATGCATGAGAAATTAGGTACTGAACAAAAAATGTACATTCGTGCTGAAGTGGAATTGATTCCTGAAATAGATGATAATGTATCTTTAGACACATGGGAAAAACTAGTAGCAATGTGGAAAAATAAAATTATTCAGCAAGCATTACCACAAGTTGTTGAACCTCATTCACTGGATCATGTTTTAGAAAAATATTATCTTATTACAGAAATGCCTACAATTGATTATGTTTATTCTTTATCTGCACTTGGAGCCAAAGATCCAAATGAATTGCAACCAATATTAGAAGCTAGCAATATGGACGATTTGATTCAACGAGTAAGAGAATTACTCACAGTAAAATAACCCACCATGTACAAAATAATATTGTCATTATCCAAACTTGTAATCTTTACACTTGTAATCTCTTTACTATTTCCTGTTTCAAGTGTTTATGGACATGGATTTGGAATTGATACTATTTCTGCAGTTGATGTACAAGGAAAGAAAATTTCAATTTCAGTTGAAACTCCAATGTTTTTTGAGCAAACTGGTGAAAAACAAATTACTATTACAACAACTGAAAATGAAACAAAAGAGAATGCAAAAATGTTACACTTCTAATTGGTTTGTTTCATGAAAACAAAATGATATTTAGAAATTATTTTTTACAGATGATGGAGTTTTAACAATTAAAATAAATCCTACACAAGATGATGAAATTACAATTCATGGGGAGCAAGATTCTCTATTAGGTGCATGGCATGCAACTGAATCTAATCCTATAATGATTACTGGTCCTCTATTCAATTCAGGTGGACTGTATAATTTTGAAATAGAGGTAAGAACAATTGACGAGCCTACAAACATAATTGAAAATTCTGGTGTCTATAATGCAGATTTGAGCATAGTTGATACAACTAATTTTCTACAAAAGAACGCTGAAAATCAAGATATTGAGTTTAAAGTAAAATCATATTTTGATAATATCTCTAGTTTTCAATATGACCCCATTGCCCAGCAAGTGATATTTGAGATGCCTTTTGATTGGAGCGAAAAACAAATGTCTCACATTCCAGTAGTTCATGAAGAAGTTCATTTTCCTAAGACTTTTGCTGAATTTTTCTCACCCAGTTACACCGGTACAGCTAATGGAGTTGACTTGTTTAAGGCATCAGTTACAGTTGATGATTATACAGTAGATGATGAAAGAATAGTTCATTTTGTTTTGCTACAAGATCATCTTCGATTCATAAAGAATCAATTACAAAAATCTGGAGAGCCATTACCTGATAAAATAGTTTTTACGCTTTCAAAATCTGATAATCCAGGATTTCCATTAACTGCATTTACAAAGAGTGAAGACTTTCAAGTAAATCTTTCATGGGAACCTGTAGAAATAATGCCTGGACAAAATACAAATTTTATCTTTACAATTAGAGATGGTAAGACTGCAGATCCATTGCGTAATTCTGCTTATACTTTTGTAATCTTACAAAACGGTCAAGAGATTTACAAAAAAACTGGAGTAGCACAGGTTGGAGGAGAATTTGAGCAGTATAAATTTGAAGAACACCAAACAGGTCCTACAATAATTAAATTTGAAAACATTAGAAACTCTGGCCAAGAAACTGCTTTTGGAATTGTTGTTGCTCCAGAATTTGGAACTATAGCTATAATGATCTTAGTTTCAATGTTAGTTACAGTAGTTTTATTATCTAGAAACTATCTTCCTAAAAACTTGCTTTTTAAATAATTTTACAATGTTACTAATTTTACAGTATCCATGTTTTTGTTTACCTGAAAATCTTTTGTAATAGTTGATACTCTTTTTGCATCTCCATCAATTACAAATAACTCCATACATTTTTCCCCTTCAATCTTACTGTGTAGATGTGTTGTAATTAGATCTTCAAAATTATGTTTTATGCCAGATACAACATGATCAAACTCATCGTTATGAACAACTAAGAGAATTGCATGAATGTTTCCTGCCAATTCTGATTTTTGTTTTTCTTCTGAAACAAATGTTCTGATCCCAGCTCTTATTGCTTCAGACCTACCTGAGAAACCCTATAGTTTTTTTGCAATTTATCTAACTCCGATAATATCTCTGGGTTGAGTGAAATTGAAACTATTGGCATGTGTTAATTGTTATTAATTA
>JAAUVF010000077.1 GCA_012030815.1 Nanobdellota archaeon
TCCTATTGCATCAAAATTAATTCCTTTGATGACATCTTTGTTAAACGCAAAAAATCCTGACATTGGATCTGATTGTTTTATTCCTAATCCTTTCTTTGCTATTATAGTTCCAATTTTACTAATAAATTTTTTCGTTTTAATGACCAACCTTGAATTTTACCATCCTTAAGATATCTTGATGCAACAACAATGTCTGTTTTTGATTGTTTTAATACATCAACTAACTTTGGTATGAGATGTGGAGGGTGAGAAAAATCACTATCCATCACAATCACTATTTTCCTTTCGCATGCTGTATTCCTTTTAATATTGCAGAGCTTAACCCTTCCTTGGTTTTTCGATTAATGACATTAACTGTATACTGTGTTTTTTCTTTTAATGATTGAAAATAATCTTCAGCCATCTTGCCTGTGCCATCTGGTGAGTTGTCATCTACTACTATGGCCTCGACATTTGGTATTTTTTTGGGAGGTGCTCTTTTGATTAAATGAAGTATTTTTTGTATGTTTTCCGATTCATTATAGGTAGGAATTACTATTGACACTTCGGTATTTCCCATGGCAGACAATACGATTACGCTGATTTATCTCATATTAAATTTTTAAATTGCAAATTTTGACTATTGGCCCGTATACTACCACGGATCTCAATTTCAGACGCCTCAAGGGTGAATGTTTTGGACTAGTTTCTCATAGATACTTCGTTTCCAACTGATGCTTGTAATCCAAGCCCTGCGCCTGGTTCCGTAGTGACAATCATCAAAGTTTCACAATCCATGCATAAAACAGATAGAGTATAATCTGTATTTTCTTGAGTTGGACCTGTTGAAGCTAATACTGCATCTTCTACAATGTTTTGACTATTGCAAACCATACATGAATCAGATTTTTGTGAAATACGTTTTATTTTTTTAATATAATAGTGAACCATATGACTATTCTAAAATCTCTGATTTTTAAATTGATTGTATCTTAAGTTTTTCATTTATTGGATACTCATAAAATAAAGTATCATCCTCAACAACGTATTGACTATTCCTAAAGTTACTCTGTATGATGATTTTTCTATTTGTCGAATTCTTAATGGAATGTGGCAAGTATCTGGAGGACATGGTCAGATTAATCCTGATTCTGCAATATTGGATATGTTGGAATACCATAAATCTGGATTTACTACTTGGGATTTGGCAGATATTTACGGTCCTGCAGAATCATACATTGGAGAATTTACAAAACGATTACCTACAAATGATCATACACAATCCCAAGCCCTCACTAAATTTGTTCCAAATCCTGGACCTATGACAAAGTCGATTGTAGAGTACTATATTGATCAGTCATTGCAAAAATGAATGCTGATTCACTTGACTTGCTACAATTTCATTGGTGGGATTACAATAATCCAAGATACCTTGATGCATTAAACCAATTATCTCAATTGCAAAAAATTGGAAAAATCAAACATCTGGGTCTTACAAATTTTGATACAAAAAGAATCAAAATAATGATTGAGAAAGGATTCAAACTAGTATCCAATCAAGTTCAATATTCTATTTTAGATCAAAGACCTGAGAAATTGATGGTACCATTTTGTCAAAATCATGGAATGCATATTCTTACTTATGGTACATTGCTTGGCGGATTCTTGTCTGAAAAATATCTGGATTCTGATGAACCCACTAGAGCAGATTTGTCCACTTCTAGTTTGCAAAAATATCATAATATGATCAATGCATGGGGTGGATGGAGCCTATTTCAAGAGTTATTACAAGTATTATCCAAAATAGCAAAAAAACATGATTCCAGTATAGCAAATGTATCTACAAAATTTATTTTAGATAAACCTGCGGTTGCAGGAGTAATAATTGGAGTAAGACTTGGAATTTCTGAACACCGAAAAGACAATACACGTGTATTTGATTTGCAACTAGATTCTGAAGATTATTCTATGATTAGTTCGGTTACTGGAAAATCTAATGATCTTTTTGAAGTAATTGGTGATTGTGGCGATGAATATCGTTAGCAAATTAAACGGTAAAACTAGATAGTAATCAAAACCATTCAGTTATCCATTGACAACTTTACATCAATACTCTTTTGACATACCATTGATGTTTGGGATTATTTGATTACTACCTGTTTATTATTGTTATAATGAATTAAAAACAATACTGTAAAAAATCTTAACATTTGTTTATTTTTGTAATGTATTTTGTATGGATTTAAAATTTAATCACGTTTATTATCCAATTGATAATTTTCTATAATCTTTTGAACATTGGCTAGAATTATCTTGCCAATTTCCTCATTCTTCATACCTGATGTTTTCATAAGTTTGATTTGATCCAAAATAGCAAATTGTACTCTTCCTTGCAATTGATCTATTATGTTGAATCCCTCTTTTGGAAATTCTGTTATGAAAAATTCTGATTCTTCTTTGTTCACTTTACATTGTTTCTCAAAAATGTATTAAAATATTTAGTTTCATTTCGTTGATTTTATTCATTCCATATTGGTTGCTGTTTTAACCATGATATTAAATCTCTATATAGACGACTTTTTTGTACATTTAACACATTGATTTCCATATTTGTTGATAATTTTGCAGTCTTGGTATAGTTGTCATATTTTGCAAATATGACTTTGTCAAGGTATGTTTGTCCCTGAATCTCTTTTTTTGCCAATTCTTCTGATTCTGTCATTGCAAAACATGCAAAGAGAACACCATCAACCCAATATGCACTTCCTGACTCCAGTGAGGCCATCATACTAAGTAGATCATCCAGACTCAATTTGATTAAATCTCTAACAAAGATTGTTTTGTATGGTTCATGAATAAAATCTGTCATTTTCTATTTATTGGAGAATGGCTTTATTTTAAGCCTAGTTTGGAACATTTTTTCTTATTTTATGATAGTTTGTGAAATTTTTTCTATAACTTCAATTAATTTTCTTTTTAAAAATCAAATGGTATTTTTTATAAACACTGCAACATTTCCAATCTCTTCAGAGCCAATAATTACAATTTGGTCTATTTCTACTCCTGTTCTTTCTTTCCACATTAAAGAATATGCCGTTGCCTGCATGAAATATTTCTGTACTTTATCATAGTGTTCCGCTAGTCTACTTCTACTAGTTTTAAAATCAATAATTGATAAATTTCCATCATATTCTGCAATACAATCACACGTTCCAGCTATTTTGAATTCATCGCTATACAAAGGAATCTCAATCCCGCGTATGTTGTTCATTTTATGCAAATATGGTTTTAATTTTTCAAAGTGACTCTTTGGAATGTCTAGAAAACTCCCCTCTGATTGCTTGTTGTTTAGATAATCTTCACATAGTTTATGAGTCATTGTTCCATGAATTTGAGCATCTTTCATAATCTGATCAGCTAATTCACTTCCAACTCTTTCTCTCCATTCCTCAAGACCTGTCATATCTGATGTTTTTGATAGCACTGTTGTGATTGACGGATACAGTATCCCTTGGGGTGTTTTATAGTATCTAATACCATCTACTTCTGTTTGTAAAGCTAGTGGTATTGTGGTGATGTTATGGGTAAATTGCAATTGTCTTTGTTCTAATAAAGTAATAAAAAAATCAAACGATTTAGAACTTTTATTCATTAAATTTTGTTTAATTAATTTTCAAAACTTTTTTCGATCTCTTGAGCAAGTAATTCTAACCTGCTAGTATCTCCTAATTTTCTATATGTTAGCTTTTCTAATGTTTTGATTATGCTAATCGCTGCTCTATACTGTGGAATTTCAGGCTGATTTAACTCCCCATACATTCCCATTCCTTGAATGCCATTTTGTTTTGCAAATCCTAAGATCAGACCATTAAATCCAGTAATTATTGATCTTTGTGGTGTTGTCAAAACACCCAAGCCTTGCATTTGTTTTGTTAATTCAATTGATGTAGATGTAACAAATGTCTTTGGGTTTTATCGATTAATTCTATTTGTATGAAATCCTCCAAGTGTGTAGATAATTTGGCAGAATACTTTTTGAAATATCTATGACGTCTTGACAGAGAGCATAGAGATCATGTGTATCTTGTGGTTGACCTGTTCCTCCCCCAAAAACAATTAGTCCATCTGCATACTTGTATTCCCAACTTTCATTTGGTAAATCAATGTAGCCTCCCTCATCTACAACATATGTGGGATATGGTGTTTTAGCAATTCTAAATTTTTTTGTTTTTAAGCTGTTGTTAATGAAATTTACTACTATGCTACCAACATTTCCCATGTCTTGCATCGCTGCTATGACTATGGGTTTTTCGATTTGTGGCTCTTCAATTTGAGAAAATTCCATCATTTTTTCTATAATTTACTTACTTAAAACTTAAGATTTGTATACAATGTAAAAAAATACATATTGACTATTTCATGATTATTGGCAAAGTAAACAGGGATGAAAAAAAATCAAATTTATTCTTGATATACAATGCACAAAATGTGGAAAAAAAGTACCTGGCGGAATGAAAACAGGAGAAAGTTATTTCGATTCTGATGCTTTCAAAACAGAAATTGATAATTTTAAAAAGACTTACCTTTGTGGTATATGTAGGGATAAAAAAGACATGACGATGAGAAATAGCTTTTAGTTATTTTATTTGATTAAATTATTCCCAAACAACATGTACTAATTCCTTGAGATTTCTTCTTGGTTTTGGGAATTTATCTTGTTTGGGATAACCTATGCATAACACAGACGATGGAATCAATTCGGTGTTTATTACCTTCATTACTTTTTGCTCATCAAACATTCCAATCCATATTGAACTTAATCCCAAAGCTTGAGCTGCAAGCTGTGAATATGCTGCAGCTAGTGTGGCATCTTGTATGGCAAATTTTTTGAGTACCTCTTCTGGAAAATCAAATTTAACTCTTGATGGATTTTTACAAAAACTAGTACGACTGGGGCATTTACATAAGGTTGATTATTGCATGCTTCTACCAATTCTTTCTTTTTTGCTGGACTCTTTACATAAAATATTTCAAATCCTTGAAAATTTCCTGCAGTAGGTGCTGTGTCTGCTGCTGCTATGATTTTATCTATTTTTACAGTCTCTACTATCTTGTCTGAAAATTTTCTAGTTGAGCGTCTTTTTGACATTACTGTGAATAAATCTGTATTTACAAATTCTGTTGGAGATGATTTTAGAATTTCAAAGAGTAATTGATTTCTTACATTGTTATTATCCTGGATTTTTGTTGCTGGTTCATATCCTGCGGGATAAATTTTTCTGACTTTTCTTTGAATCCATATTTATATGGAAAATTATCCTATTAAGTAATTCTTAATTTCCAGTCATTTAAAA
>JAAUVF010000078.1 GCA_012030815.1 Nanobdellota archaeon
ATACTTATACATGATTTTGTGGCTCAACGAAAAAAGATGGTATCGTGGAAATATTCAAGTTTTAAAAAGACATTCAGATGCAATTATTAATCCACGATTTGGGTATTTACAAAGACTATCATTACCATATTTATTTTTAGGAATGGTAATTACGCCAATCATAGGATTTACAGCTACTGCAAATGCAATTTTAGGAATAATTTTAGGAGATGGATGGTATGTTTTACAGGTATCTTTGATATTTATTGTAGTTCACTATCTAATGTCGGCACTAGCTATTAGAATCGATGATGAAGATCCAAAACTATTATGGCATGCAGGATTTTTGGTTTTTGGATTTAAACAATTAATAGACTTTTTACTACTAAAAGCAATTTTAGAACAGATAAGAAAGAAAAAAGCAACATGGACAAGTGCTAAAAGAATAGGCGTGTAAAATAGGATATGATTACTCAGAACATAGATATATGTAGTGTATGGTCAAGCAGTTAATCAAAGTAAGTACAATACATGGTGAAATTAATTTACAACTATATTAATACAAAACATTAAACAAATAATTAACATCTATGAAACTAAATATTCAATTTTTATTACTTTCTACAATATTTTTACTAACATTTTCAATATGTATTCAGCAATCATTTTCAGAAAGTACAGGCAGTATTGATCTTTTATTAAAATATGAAAATGGCAATAAGGCAAGTGTTGAATCAACATTATTAAAAATCTACAAAGATTTTGATAAAAACCCCATAACGGAGATTCAAGTACAAAGCAATCCAATACAGATAACAAACCTTCCACTAAATCACAAATACAAAATTGAACTGTATTATAATGATCATTTTCAAAGTGTAGATTACTATGAACTAAAAAAGACATCGAATAATTTTGAAATGAATGTAAAATTACCAGGAGGGATAAAATTAGAAGTCATGTATCAAGATGGACAAACGCCCATACCAAATGCCAACATATTTTAAAAACTATGAGTGGAAAATAGTAGGATTTGATCAAACCGATTTTAATGGAGATACTGTTCGGTTTTGGCTTCCACAAACCATCAATAATGATTACTATACAGTAGAAGTCGTAATTGATCCTCAATTAAAATACACATACACACCACTTCAAATACAATCATCACTCTCAAAAGACATCAAAATAATAACAAAATGGCCAAAGTTAATCAATTCAGCAATAATTGTTGAAGTATACAAAGACGAGACAACAAAAGTATCAGAATCTGATGAGCAATTATCAATACAAGTAAATGATAAAAAGAAATCAAAAATATTAGAAGTACCAGTATCACATAAGGGAGATGCAGTAATATCAAACATCCCCATAGGAACATATGCATTTCATGTAATTTCTAAAAATTCAGGAGACATCATTGCATCAAAAAAAGTAACACTATCTGGAAATCATGAACCGATTAAAATATTTACAAACGATCAACAATTAAATTTTGACGGATTGTATTGCAACTGTGTTGCATTTAGATTTGATGACGTACAGGATTATTTTTTAAGTAATCACAAATTCAATGATGAAAATCTTTGAAGAAGAAGAAGCAGGACTAACAATTGGGGTTATTGGAGGAGTTACTGGAAATGATCCTAGAATAGTTAATGCAATAAAAGAACAATTACAAGAAAACCCGCGATTTGAAGTTGCAAATCATAGTTGGAATAATAGAATTATGACTAGTTTATCATCAGAAGCACAAGAAGAACTAATTAAAAATACAGATATTAAAATTCAGGAAATATTTCAAGTAAAACCAATCACGTTTATTCCACCCGAAAATATTTTTGAAGATAAAACAATAACATATTTGAAAAAATACCATTATGAACATCTTAGTGCTTCTGTTCAAACAGACATTCCACTGAAATTCATAAAATCAGATTTTACCATTTTAATACGGCTGTATCCACTGCAAAATTAGACCCAACTACATCATTTTGGAATCATAACTCAAAAGAAAAAATATTAGAAATGATAGACGACAGTCTTTTTGATTATGGGTATGCAGTAGTGATGATGCATCCATATGAATTTTCAAATTATGATGGAGGGGTATACACAAATGAGATAAATCAAACAAAGTTTGAAGAATTAAAAAGTGTAATTTCAACACTGAAAACAAAAGAATATGCCTTACTTCCAATTGAAAAAATAGCTAAATACGACTCAGTAACTTTTGAGAATATTGTAAAAAATCAGACAGATACAAAAGTTGAAAATTCAGTATGTAATTGTGTTGTATTTAAGATTGACAATATACAGGATTTTTGGTTAAATGATGTACAAAATAATCTAATTAACACATTTTCAGAAAATGATGTACCCGTCACAGTAAGTATTATTGGTAAATTTTTTGGTGATGACCCTAAAACTGTGGATGTTTTAAAGCAACAGATTCAAGATAAAAAAATAGAGACAGCGATTAGAGGATGGGAATTATTAGATCATTCAATATATGGAGTAGAAGAGCAATCATCAAGTATTGAACAAACAAACAACCAGATATTAAAAAAAATAGGAGTGAAATCAGAAATATTTTCACCGCCATTTGGTAAATTTAACAGTAACACAACAAATGCATTAAAACAAAATGACATAGCATATGTTAGCACAATGATTGCAACAGACACTCTAAGTCTGAAATCTAATCCAATTCGTATTCCTGAAACATCCTATTTACCAAATCTATTAGATGATGATCCATTTATTCAAGGCACGCTTGTTGAAAAGATGTTGGTAAAAATAAAGGACCAACAAAAAAAATACGGTTATGCGTTAATTAGTACACAGCCATCAGATTTTGCAATACGAGATGGAGAGTTTAAGAATCAAACAAATGAGGAAAGAATAAAATTACTTGAAGAGTTAATTGATACGCTTAAGAAAAATAACATCAAAATTATATCATTAACAGACATGCCTCAAGAAACAATGTTTGAGAAATATCCAAGATGGGTAAAACATCTATACGTCTGGTATGAACAAGGCAAAATCACAGATATAGAGTTAGAAAATGCAATCAACAACCTTACTTTAAGAACGATAGTGATTCCACGTTAGGAAATAGGCGTAAAAAAAGTACCCAATGCGATTAGATGGTATTTGTTTTGTAAAATGCACTATTTTTCCATCGACATTCATCTAAACTGAATTTATGTTGGCATTTTAAACAAACATAATCTGTCGATAATTGTGGGAAAAAGTTAGAGCAATCATTACAAATGTAATGATTTTTCATTACTCTGAAATCAACCCCCATAGCCTTAATCATCTTCTTGCAACTGGGACATCGATCATCAACATAAGTATTATCTTCTGAAATATTTCCACACTCATAATGTTCGATGAGCTTTCCTGATCTAAATTTTGAACTCTTGCAAGAAGGACAGTAAAAAATCTGAGTTATAGATGTGGAATCGCATTGATTACAAGAAATTTCTCTTTTATCTGCAAGTCTAGTAATCTTTCCTTTATTTTCTAATTCTTTTAGATATGTAGCAATGTATTCATCCGAATCATTAAATAAATTTTGTAAAAAACTAAGACTAAAGTTAGTAGATGATGCAAGCGTCATGTCAACACGATATCGAATCTTACTTTGAATGTCCTCAACTTGATCAGATATAATCTTGACTTGAGATGATTCTTTTTTAAAAAAACTATTTTCTTCTTCAATAGTTTCAAAAGCAGTTTTTATATGTTCAAAACGAATTGGTTTTTGTAAGTATTGATATGCACCTAACCGAATTAAGTCTTTAACTCCTTCATCATCTTCTTCTGTTGCAGTTGCTAATAAGACTCGAATATTTGGCTTAATTTCAAACATTTGTGTCAAAACTGAACGGGCATCAGTATCAGGAAGCATATAGTCAAGTAAAACAATAGGATCTCTTTCACTGGATACTAATTCTTTGAATGTCAGAATTCCTGTAGCGCCATTGGAACATATATGAATTTGAGTATAACCTAATTTTTCCAGATAACTCTTTAACAGCATACCTATTGCAGGACTGTCTTCAATAATCAAAACATCATTTTAGAACTCATTAACAATTACCCACTAGATCATACCCTCAATCATGTATGATTTTATTAAATTATCTGCTGTAATGAAAAGGTGATACAAAAATGGTTTACTGATTCATCAATTTTTTATATGGTGCCAAAAGGCTAAATGACCTAAAAATTGCTTTTAATTATTGATTCATGCTCCATCATTAGCAATAGGTGCTGGAATTGCATCTGTAGCAATCATTATTGCATTTTTGGCATTTGATGGATTAAGCAATGAGACAGAACTAGCAGTAACCCCCACTCCCACAATCCAAGAAGAGGGACCTGCAAAGATTACAGGTGCAACATTTATGGATAATGGTTCACCTATTCTAGGAAATCCTAACGCACCAGTAACACTAGTGGAATTTGGTGATTATCAATGCTATTTTTGTAATCAATTTTTTCATAATACCGAAGATAAGATTTTAAGAAATTTTGTAGAAACCGGTAAAGTTAAAGTAATTTTCAAAGATTATACCATAATCGGTCCAGATTCAGTTTCTGCAGCTCATGCAACACATTGTGCCGATGATCAAGGATTATTCTGGGAATATCATGATACTTTGTACAACAATTGGACTGGCGAGAATAATGGATGGGCATCATCTGAAAATCTACTGAAATTTGCAAATGATGTAAAATTAGACATTGATCAGTTCTCAAAATGTATGATAGACTCAAAGCACACGGCAGTTATTGCAAATAGTAATCAAGATGCTAAAGACTTGGGACTAACTGGGACTCCGGCATTCTTTGTCATAGGTCCGGACAACAAAGTAACAAAAATTGGGGGAGCCCAACCATACGACGTTTTTGAGAGAATTTTCAATTCAGAGTTAGAAAAATAGTAAAATCATCGATCAATTTGTAAAAAGTATATAAAAATTTGTAAAAATTCCCTAATTAGTAAGATAGAATTAGCTCAATATCCTTATATGACTACAGACGGAGGCAAGCTTGATGGCAGCAGGAATTGACGATATTGCAATTTACATACCACGGCTATACATAGATGCAGCTGATTTTGCAAAAGCAAGAGGATTAGACCCTGAGAAACTCCAAAAAGGATTAGGAGTATCTCAGATGGCAATAGTTGATACAAACCAAGACCCTGCATGTCTTGCTGCAAATGCTTGCTTACAAATAATGCAAAAAACAAACTGTCACCTGAAGATATTGGAAGGTTGTATGTATCCACAGAGTCTTCATTGATG
>JAAUVF010000079.1 GCA_012030815.1 Nanobdellota archaeon
AAATTTTCGACAATAATTGCAGATTTGCCTACAGCAGAAATAGATTCACTTGTTACTGTTTCAAAACCCTCACGTAATTCTTTATCATTAGTCACCAATCTAATTCCACGACCTCCACCACCAAAAACGGATTTCAGTAATACAGGATAAGAGATATCGTTTGCAATTTTTAATGCTTCTTCAACATCTTTTACAAGTCCGGGACTTCCAGGTACTGTTGGTACTTTGGCTTTTAGCATAGCATCTTTACATTGCATTTTATCACCGCAAAGATCCATAGATGCAGCAGATGGACCGATAAAATTTATTTTATTTTTTTCACATTTACTTGCAAAATCAGAATTTTCTGAGAGAAATCCATATCCAGGATGTATTGCATCTGCACCAGAAGATAATATAACATCAATGATTTTTTCTTGGTTAAGATAAGATTTTGCTGGAGCGGCCTCACCAATATGATATGCTTCAGTAGCTTGTTTAACATGAAGTGAATTGTAATCTTCATCAGAGTATACAGCAACAGTTTTGATTCCAAGTGCTTTACACGTCTTAATTACACGTAAAGCAATTTCTCCTCTATTTGCGATAAGAATTTTTTCGATCATATTAATCACAAATTGATATTTCCATGTTTTCTTGGAATTTGTTTTTCTCTTTTGTTTGCAAGCATTTCTAAAGCTTTAATCAACATAGGTCGTGTTTCTGCGGGATCAATTACATTATCAACTGTACCATGCGATGCTGCAACGTATGGATTTTCAAATTTTTCTGAAAATTCATCGATTAATTGTTTTTTAAGAGCCTCAGGATCTTTTGCGCTAGATAATTCTTTTCGGTACATAATTTTTACAGCTGCTTCACCACCCAATACGGCACATCGTGCAGTTGGCCATGCATAATTGATATCAGTTCTTAAATTTTTACTGCCCATAGCAATGTATGCTCCACCATATGCTTTTCCTATTACTAATGTTATTCTAGGAACCGTAGCTTCACAATAAGCATAGAGAAGTTTGCTTCCATGTCTAATGATACCATTATGTTCTTGATTAGAACCAGGCATGTAACCAGGAGTGTCTACAAGTGTAATGATTGGAATGTTAAATGCATCACAAAATCTAATGAATCTAGCAGCTTTATTTGATGAATCAATATCAAGTGCACCAGCAAGATGTAGTGGTTGATTTGCTACTATACCAACAACTTTACCATTTAATCTACCATAACCAACAATAATATTCGGTGCAAATAATTCATGAATCTCAAAAAACTCATGATTATCAACTACAGAGTTAATGATTTCTTTCATATCATATGGTTGTAAAGGATTTTCAGGTATTATATTGATAATATTATGATCAAGCCTGTTTGGATCATCATCAGTTTTAATTTTTGGCGGTTCTTCAGCATTATTTTGTGGGATATAAGAAATTAATTTTTTAATATAATCCATACATTCGTATTCATTCTTTGCAACAAAATGAGCAACACCGCTTTTTACTCCATGTGTCATTGCGCCACCTAAATCATCAAATGAAATTTCTTCTCCAAGAACAGTCTTTACAACATCAGGTCCAGTCACAAACATTGTTCCTGTTTTGTCAACCATAATAACAAAATCAGTCATTGCAGGTGAGTAAACCGAACCTCCTGCAGACGGACCAATACTTGCAGTAATTTGTGGAACAACACCAGAAGCTAATTGATTATGATAGAAAATATCAGCAAATCCATCAAGACTCATAATGCCTTCTTGAATTCGAGCACCGCCCGAATCCATTATTCCAATAATAGGACAGCCAGTTCTAACTGCATGATCCATTAATTTTGTAATTTTTTTTGCACCCATTTGACTTAGTGTGCCACCTAAAACAGTGAAATCATAAGCAAAAACAAAAATTTGTCTCCCATTGACTGTTCCATATCCACCAACGACACCATCAGTATAGAATTTTTTCTTTTGCATGTCATATTCATGGTAATGATGAGTTGTAAGTGGATCAATTTCAGAAAAAGTGCCTGCATCTAATAAAAGATCAATCCTTTCACGAGCGGTTAGTTTACCCTTATCATGCTGATCTTTGATTCGATCTTGACCGCCACCATGTAATGATGTTTTATGTATTTTAGAATAATCATCGATTTTCTTAAAATGCATGATTAATGTATAGAAGGAATATGGCTATATTAATTTAATTTGATTTTTTATGATTTATCATACATTGTATACATAATATTTTAAAGATCAACTTCAAATTGAATGATTTGAGTAAATCATCACGAAGTATTATAATTTAAAAGTGGAAAATTCTTTTTTACAGATTTTTGATAAGAATCAAAAGAATTTTTCTCCTCACTGCATTTTTTACATATACATAACTGTGAAACCTTTTGAATATCACAAATATCTTGAAATTCACAATGTAAGCATCCAGCTGAGCCTTTACAGATAATACATTGAAGCTCATTAATTTGAGCACATTTTTCATGTTTTACCCCTAATCCTTTTGCCCATAATCCAATTTCATTAACTTCAATTTTTTCATTACAAACAACACATGTACCAGGAAACTTCATCGGTATTTTTCTCCAACTCATTTGATTAACTCGATCTCCTTTTCAAGAATGTCACCAAAGGTATCTTCTAATTCTAATTGTAGTTTTTTATTTTTTATACAAAATAATACATAGGGTAAACATAGTGTAACAAATGTACTAGAAGAAATATGTAATGTTTTTGCCATAATTGAAGATAGTGCTTTAATTTTTTTTCCATCCCATCTTATACGATTTAAAAGTGGCCATGAAAGATTGTATTGTGAATATCTTATTCGTTCATCATTTTGATATAATCTAATTAAAATTTCATTTAGATAACGTAGTAATCGCCAATTTTGAGTTTTCATAATTTTCCCATAGAGCATGTCAGCTTCAGAAATAATTTCTAAGAGTTTTGCAAGGGTATTACTATCTAGATTACTTGTAATAATACTAGAGTAAAAAGCATCTATTTTTAATCGTGGATCAATTTGCATAGAATACAAAACACCTCTAGCTTCATCAAATGAATTTGCTTTAAAGAATGCATTAACGCCATCTTCTACGTTAATGTTTTCAAATGATTTTTCTGTTTGAGGATTAAATCCAGTAACAAGAGATTGTGTCAAATTAATCATGGAACGAATGTCACCTTTAGATTTATCAATTACTTTTATTATAGAACCAGGACTGAGTGTTGTATTTTCTTTTTTTAAGATATTTTCAAGATAAATTTTCAAAAGACGTGGAGGAATTGGTTTGAAAGATACGGTCTTAACAACTTTTTTTATACTTTTCATTTTATCAGATGTATCAGAATTTGCAGCTAGTATTATTGGCACGGTTGGTTCTTTTAAAATCTGAATTAACGCTTCTGCTCCTCCATAATCACCTCTACCATGAATTCCATCTACTTCATCAATGAATATCATCGGAATGCCCATTATGCTTACATTGCCTAGTACAGGAGTAAGTATTTCATTTATACGAGATTTACTTCTTACATCACTTGCATTCAATCCTACCATATCATAATGAAATTGTTTTGCGGCAAGATATGCTATTGTTGTCTTTCCGATTCCAGGCGGACCAACTAACAAAAGAGGTTTAGTACCCTTTTTCCATTTAGTAAACCATTCAATTATTGACGACCTAGATTCTTCATTACCAACCATATCAGAAATATTCTTAGGTCGATATTTTTCAGACCACATCAATTTAATCACTTAGGGAGTTTAGATTCAAATTCTGACCATTTGTTTGCTTTTTGTAATTGATTATACCAATATTGATTATAATGTTCAACTGTCAAAAACAAAAATTCTAAAAATTCAGTATGTGAAAATTGTTCTGGTAGTAATTTAAGTGCTAATCTAGCATCTTGCAAATACAAATTGCTTTTTTCTAAGGTTAATTCAAATCCAGTTTTAACATCATTTGATAATAATGTATAGTATAATGGCCAAGAAGGAATTTTCACAAATCCATTTTTGATCGAGTCTTCAATTTCATTGCCACAACCAACACCTTCAGCGGCTCGTGCCATTCCAAGATAAAAAATTTCTCCAAGAGGTCTTTCAGCGAGAGCCATATTTTTTCCTGCTGTACCCATTACAGATCGGTATTTTTTATAAGACAAAGTCATTTCTTCTTCGGTAATCATGGTTGGTTTTGATTTTAATTTCTCATCAAGATATTGACCTATCCTAGCATCTTTGAAACCGTCCTCAAATTCTTTTAGAACCTGATCACCGCCTTTAGAAATTTTATCTCTAGCTAATTTTAAAATATACGGATTCATTAATTTGTAATCATCTAGATATTCTAAATCTTCATCTTTGTCTACGATTCTATCCATAGGTTCACTAAGATCAATTGCTAAAATGTGACCTTCCACTACATCTTGTCTTAATTGAGGATCATTTGTTCCAGCATAATTAGAAGCACCATCAAATAGGGCATTAAAAACAGGGAAAGTCATTTTTACAAAATTTGAATTTAAAATGCGAAGTACTCTATCTTTAATGATATCAGGATTTTCTAACTTTGTTTTTATATTATTGATTTCAGAAGATTGAAGAATGATTTCATTTGAACCTACTTCATTTCCGAATGCTTGTTGTGTGGAATTTGGAGAAGGATCAGATTTGATTTCATGTAAAAGATCTCTAGCAAATCTATCTGCAAAATTTGGAAACTCATTCTCTGTCTCTTCTTTATACTGAGTAAACAATTTGTAGCCTTTGGATTTGAATAATCCTTGTTTCATAATTTGTTTACCAGGTTTAGTACTCATCAAAGATTCTTTACTTACAACAGACTGATCTTTTCCACTCACAACGGTAATCTACTTTATTGTTATTTATGCTTTCAAAACTAAAAATTTCTTTCACTTAAATTACGAGAAAAGAAAAAGAGCACATGGAAGTAATAGAAGTTTTACGTAATGTTTCAAAAATGATTTATGAAAATGTAAAAGATTTAGCCGGGACAGATAATGCTGCAGGAAATTTTGGGATCGGTGCAGGTGGTGATATTTCACGCAATATTGACATTATTGCTGAAAAACAGTATTAGATTATCTTAAAGAAATTAAATTTGATTGTATTGTTTTAGGAGAAGAATGTGGTAGAGTAGAATTATCTAAAAACCCTAAGGGATTTATCATTATGGATGCTATTGATGGTTCTGCTAATGCTGTAAGAGGAGTTCCATTTTTTTGTAGTTCACTTGCATTTGCAACCGAAGATAGATTGAGTTC
>JAAUVF010000080.1 GCA_012030815.1 Nanobdellota archaeon
AAAAAAATATGCCAATCATGTATCTGCATTAGAAGAAGTTCTAAAAGGAAAAAATCAAACTCAGATTTTTACAGAGAAATTAAAAGAAGAGATGTCCCAGGCTGCTACATTACAACAATTTGAGCGTGCAAAAGATATTCGAGATACTCTGATTAGATTGGGTAGTCTCCAGACGAAACAAAAAATGGAATATGTTGAAAATTCAGATGAAGAATATTTTGGAATTGCTGATAAAGACCAAACAGTGACTGTGATGAATTTTAGAATGATTAATGGTGTGATGCGAGATAGTGACAAATTCTTTTTTGATCTTGTTGGGGATAACGATTTTTCAAATTTTCTATTTCAATATTATACAGTACACAGAATTCCAAAATTTATTTATGTTAATGAACTTCCTAACAACAAAATACTTCTAGAGTCATTACTCTCTAAGCAGGCAGGTTTTTTAGTTGAAATTATTTGTCCTAAACGTAGGTAAAAAAAAGATATTATTGATTTAATTTTAAAAAATATTTCTTTGATTCATTCTAACGGCGGTAATCCTGGTTTAATAGAATTAAAGAAATTTTACATCTATCTGTTATCCCTAATGTGATTGAATGCTTTGATATTTCAAATCATGGAGATGAATTTGCCGTAGGCTCGATGTCTAGGTTTGTAGATGGTAAACCAAACAAATCTGGTTACCGAAAATTCAAAATTAAAACAGTTTCTGGTAGAGATGATTTTGCAATGATAGGTGAAATTATCAAAAGACGTTATCTTAGGTTACTAGAAGAAAATTCACAACTCCCTGATCTTGTATTAATTGACGGTGGTAAAGGTCAACTAAACGCTGCACTCAAATCATTACAATCACTTGGTTTGCACCTTGATTGTATTTCACTTGCAAAAGAAAATGAAGAGGTGTACATTTCAAATCAAAGAAATCCGATTATAATTTCAAAAGATAAACCATCTTTGAAAATCTTGCAGCACGCTAGAGACGAAACTCATAGATTTGGAGTTGCATATAATCGTGCAATACGTAAAAATAAAATAAAATAAGAAAAAAGAAAAAAATTATTGCTTAGTTAACTATAACTTTTCCAACCATCCATGGATGTACCATGCAGAAGTAATCATAGGTTCCTGCTTTATCAAATGTGTGTGCGTATAATGCTTTTCCCATAACTAGACTGCTGTCAAATACTCCTGATGGGCCATCAGCTGGACTGCCACCTGTTACTGTGTGTGCGGCAGTATCTACATTGTCCCATTCTACAGTATCACCTACATTGATTGTAACTGATTCTGGAGTATAACATGCATTAGATGTTTCACAACCTGGAGATGATGTTCCGGCTGGAATTATTACACTAACTGTTTTTGGTTCAGATGTTTCAACTGGGGCCATTGGTTTTGTTTCTGCCGGTTTTGTTTCAACTGGTTTTGTTTCAACTGGGGCCATTGGTTCTGATTCCATCTTTACCTCTTCTTTTAACTCTTCAGTTTTTGCTGCTGAGCTTTTTACCTTCTCTGCAATGTCTGCCATTGGGTCGACTTGCATTTTTGGTTCAGTATTTGCAATTACTGGAGCTTTAGCTACTGGAGCGTTATCTTGAGCGTATCCTGCATAGGCTGCAAAACCTACACCTATAGCTACAATTGCAATAGAAAATGCAATTGCTGCTTTGTCTATGCTTGCCATAATTGATCACAATGATTTTTACAAGCTAAATAAATCTAATCGTTATTTTCACGGTCAAATTTTGTAATATTGGATTATTTGGTGTATTTACAATGTATTTTGTTGTTTTTAATTTTTATTTTATCTGCATTTTTGATTTTCTTCAAATAATTACATAAATCTAAATCATCTATTGCAAATCTCATATGATCGCTTTAATTGATTTTAACTATGGTCAATCATATTGAACAATTATTTCTTTTATGATTCAATGTCTTTCATAAATTAATAATGCGTTGGAGCTGTCACCAAGTAACTCCCGTTTTTGGTCTTAAGCACCTTTGCATTATATTTTTTTAGCAGCCAGGTTCTTCTCTGATTCCACTAATTCGTATTTTATTTTTAATTTCTTTGATCAATTAATTGTCTGATAAACATCATTCTTTTTCAATAAACTCATTATCGCTTTTTTGATTTGATACTAGATGATCAAATACTATCTTGTCATCCGTTGTTATTTTTACAATATCTTCATTTTTTATGATAAATGTACCAATTCCCCAAAATATTCCAATATGCAATCCAATGTATTTTGATTGTTGATTTGTTACTTTGTCCAAGTAAATTTCAGCATGTTCTCTTTTTTGCTCTATTATAGAATCATCTGTTTGAATAACCCATGATATTCTCTTTGAATTCCCATCAAAAAATAAAACATGCTCCAATTGTCAACCAAAAAGTGGTTTTTTGTCTATATATTTTGAATCCCGCCCTTATGATCAAAGATTCAAAGATTAACATATGTTAGAGTCGCATACATTCTTTTCAAAAATGGTTGATGAGCTTGTAGAATTTTCAGAATATGATCCTGAACTTGCTGACGGAATCAAGTGGTTAGATGATCAGGCTCAAAAAAAAGGCATCTCATTTTATGATATGGTCTTTGAAGTGTTATACAAACATGATGTAAACTCTAAAGCAAAAGAATGGCTTAACACAAGAAATTAAAAATTATTTTCTCAAGTCTAGAGATTTGTATTCGCAACCTTCTGGTCCACAATATTTTCCAACATATACTGCCTTTGGTCTGTATAATGCAGGCTTTGGTGCTGCTTCTGCAAATTTCTCTTCAATTATGTGTGCTGCCCAACCTACAACTCTTGATATTGCAAAAATTGGTGTATTGAGATCCATTGGAATTTTCAGCATATAGTATAGTGAAGCACTGTACAAATCTACATTTGGATAGATGTCTTTTCCTTTTTGGTTTTTCATTTCTTCTATTGTAGTTGTTTCTACTTTTTCTGTAATATCATACCATGGTTCGCCTGTCTTTGCACCAAGTTTTCTTGATAATTCTTTTAGAACCTGTGCTCTTGGATCATATGTCTTGTAAACTGCATGACCCATACCCATAATTCTTTCACCTTTACTCATTCTTTCTTTAATCCATGGGACAACATTATCTATCGTGCCAATTTCCAAAAGCATCTTCATCACTTCAGTATTTGCTCCTCCATGCAATTCCCCACTTAATGCACCAATTGCTGCACTTGTTGCTGAGTACATATGTGCTCTAGTTGATGCAACCTGTCTTGCAACAAATGTAGATGCGTTAAATGTATGTTCTGCATGAAGAATTAAACAAGTATCAAAAATCTTTTCAATCTCTTTATCTGGTTTTTCCCCTGACATCATATAGAGAAAATTCGCGGCATGATCTAAACTTGGGTCAGGATCAACTATTTCTAATCCATCCCTTACTCTTTGCCAACTGGCAATTATTGTTGGTACTTTGGCAATTAGGTTAATCGCTCTATCATAACTTGCTTCTTTAGTGGCAAATTCTTCATCATAATATCCTGCAAGTGCTGCAACAAATGCTTGGAGCATGTCCATGGGGTCTGCATCTTTTCTCCAATTTCCCATGTTGATCTGCATTCTCTTTGTAATCCATCTCGCATCGCTAAGTTTGGACTTGAATTCTAATAATTGCTCTTTAGTTGGTAGTGCATCATGTAATAGTAAGTATGCTGTTTCTTCAAAACTCGATCTTTTTGTAAGTTCTAATATGTCATAGCCACGATAAATTAACTTACCTTTTTCACCATCAATATTTGAGATTCTTGTATCTGCAACCTCAATTCCTCGTAGACCTATGTTTTTTGTCTCCACAGAGTTATTCTGAGAAATCTTTTATTATATTTATGCGAGAAATACGTCTATGAAGTTTAGTAATTAGTCTAATCTGACAACTCTGGCTCATAAATGATTATTTTTAGATCAAAACTAAATGAATCCATCAGAACGAGAACTTTTAGAGAAACTTGATGATTTGGTCTTGACTGCATCTGGTGACGAATTACGTAAAATTCAAGAAATTGACATTCAGACTCAACTTGATGGTTTGTCCTTTTATGATGCATTTCTAAATTCCACATCATTGGCAAATCAAAGTATCAAACAAGAATCTAGTGAATCTCAGTAAATTTCATTCTTGATTTAAATGAGGGCAAATTAGTGAATCGACAATAATGGTCTCATCTAAGACAAAAAAAACCGTAAAGACTACAAAGAAAAAAATAGTAAAAAAAAACAAAGACTACACAACGAACTAAAGTAGTTTGTATTTCTCACAAAGAAGATGCAGATGGTATTAGTTCTGCCGCATTGATTAGACAGGCTTTTGGCGGTGATTCTGTTTTAGTTGATTATCCTGGACAGATGGAGGCTATACAGAAAGTTTGTGCTGATGAAAAACTAAAATCATTATACATTTGCGATTTAGGTCTTAGTAAAAAGAACCAAGATGAATTTGTTGACTTGTTAAAAGTTCTAAAAAAGAATCGTGTGACAGTAACATACATTGATCATCATGACATTGATCCAAATATCACAAAAGCCCTAGAAAAAATCAAAGTAAAAATGATTCATGACATTAACGAATGTACTACAGTTCAAGTCTATAATGCATTTAAATCAAAACTATCTGATCATGCTCCATTCATTGCTGCATGTGCTGCCATTACTGATTATATGGAGGATAGACCTATTGGTTCTAAATTACTTCAAATTTATGATAGACAATTTGCTTTGATCAACGCAACAGTTCTTACATACAATATTGTAGGACATCAAAAAGATCCTGATTATCTATTATACCTTGTAGAAGAATTAGCAGAATCTAAATTCCCACATGAAATTCCCAATACTTTTGAATTTGCTCAAATCCAAGTCGATAAACTAGCTCAGATAATTGCCAAAGTCAAAAAAGGAATGAAAACTATGAAAAATATCGGATATATGGAAATTATGGATTCTGGAGCAAGCGGTGCAGTGAACTTTGTTTTAGGTTTATCTGGAAAAGATGTTGGAGTTGCCTACAAAGAGAGAGTTGATCATGGTATCTATGCTGTCTCTGTTAGAGGTTCAAAGTCTTGTAAAGTCCATCTGGGTCAAATTGTTAATCTTCTTGCAACTGAACTTGGTGGTTCTGGTGGAGGACATGACAAAGCTTGTGGCGCAGTTATTCCAAAGCCAAAAATTCAAACATTCCTTAAACAATTTAATAAAAAATTAAATTAATTCTAGAAATTAAAGTAATTTTTATTTTATTTCTACT
>JAAUVF010000081.1 GCA_012030815.1 Nanobdellota archaeon
ATATCAATTAAAGAACAATTTGAATTAACAAAAAAATGATCGACTAGAATCTAGAGTTATGCAAATCGAAAAAAACATTAGTTAAACTATCTAACTCTGATAAATTAAGTCAATCAGATATTGATGATGCTAAAAAAACATTACAAATAGTTAAACGACATTTAGCTAAAGGTGACTTTGAACAAGCTAATGAATTACTTCGATCATTAGCAACGTTACTGAATATGTCACAAAATTAATCATTCATCATAAACTTCATATACATTTTCCAAACAGAATTTGGTATGGCTTCAAAAACAATTATTGCTGGAGTGGGAATTCCAATGATTGTTGTAGGAGCATTAATGGCATGGTTACTGGCTCCATTTCAAAATGAAATGCAAAATACAGTAGAATTTGTAGGAAGTCTGATTGGAATTTTGGGAGTAGTTTTCTTTATTTCTGGATTATTTTATACAAAAGAACCTGTAATGCACTAATCAAAACTCACTGAATAAATAATGAAAAAATACACCATTATCACTTGAAAGTTAGATTATTTGAGATATTTACCTCAGTTGAAGGAGAAGGAATTCTTTATGGTACAAAGACACTTTTTGTTAGATTAGCTGGTTGTCCATTTAATTGCTTTTATTGTGATACAAAAGAATCTCTTCCACTAGATTCTGGTAATGAATATACAATTGAAGAAGCATGCAAATTAATTGATTCAAATCTTCAAAATCAAACATACAAGGTAAATTTTACAGGTGGTGATCCACTAATTCAACATGATGCAGTAGCTGAACTTGCAAAATATATTCAAACTAAAAAAATTCCAACTTACTTAGAATCATCCTGTTTTGATTCTGACAGATTTAATCACGTATTGTCATTTTTGATATCATTAAAATAGAATTTAAAACAAAAGATTCAGATTTTATAGATTCTAAACACTATGAAAGATTAATTGATAATGCAATGAAGTGTCTTAAATTATCAATATCATCCAAAAAAACTACATACATCAAAATAGTTGTAAGCTCTAAAACTAAATTAGAAGATTTTAAAGATTTAGTTGAGAAAATATTTCAAATTATTTCAAAAAATGATATTGATGGATTTATTATACAACCAACGTATGGTATTGCAGAACCTTCTTTGGAACTATTGCTAAATTTGTATGATATAGTTTATCCATATTACATCGATGTAAAAGTTGTACCGCAACTTCACAAATTCATTGGGGCACCATAATCTTAGTACCTGCCTAAAAACTAGATTAGGTTCAAATACTAGAAAATTTCATTCAAAATATCAAATGGATAAAGAACGTGTAAAAAAACTTGTTAGGGAATTAATTATAGAAATTGGAGAGGATCCTACTCGTGAAGGTCTTAAAGACACACCTAAAAGAATTGCAAATATGTATGAAGAAATTTTTGGTGGATACGAATCTGATTCTGAATTATCAGTACAATTCTCTGAAGATTCTGATGTAGTTGTTGCACGAAATATTCAATTTTATTCAATGTGTGAACATCACATGCTGCCATTTTTTGGAAAGATTCACATTGCATATTCTCCCAACGGTAGAGTTTTTGGAATCTCAAAATTAGTACGATTAGTTGAAAAATATTCTAAAAGATTACAAATTCAAGAACGATTAACCAAGAATATAGCTGATGAGCTATTTGCTCAGGGTGTAAAAGGAGTAGTAGTTTTAGCTGATGCAGAGCACTTTTGTATGAAAATGCGTGGTGTTAGAAACGATGCAACCCTTACATCGTCGGCATATAGAGGAATTTATGAAAATAAAGAAGAAAAAGAGAGCATCATGACTATGATTAGACGTCGTACTCCTGAAACATCACTTTAGATTCTGAAAAATTAAATAATCAATCTTTTAGATAAAACTCAATGGGCGCTAATCCTAATGTTCACATTCCAAAAGAATCATGGCCTAATTGGACATGGTATGCAATTGAATTTGGAATTGTCATAGCAATTTCTATGTTGGTTTCAAGAGAAATTACTAATTCCATAGAAGGATTAACTCCAGAAATCCAAAATTATGTATTTATGGGAATTGTTGGTGGAATATTCTTTATTTGGTATTTGATTATTAGAAATTTTGTTTTTAAAAAGAAGATTCTTGATAACAAATACTAGACTATTTTAGATATTTTGTTTTATCTATAATTCTAGATCTTTGAAATGCTATTTTTCTATTATTACAAGATTCACAAACACCACAGTGGTCTTTTTTGTTAGAATAGCAACTCCATGTTTTAAAAATTGAATTTCCTATAGTTTTGAAACCATTTTGTATTAAATCGCTTTTTGCTAATCCTTCTTTGTATGGAGACCATATTTTGATACTTTTTCGTAATCCTAAATTAATTCCATCAATTTCACCTTGATTAAAAGCAGATTCTAATTTTTTTGTAAATATTGGTCTACAATCAGGATAATGATTATCACCTGTATGTGCACCATATGCTACAAATGATGCATTAAGTGTAAAAGCCCACGCAGATGCAATTGATAGAAACACTGCATTTCTAATTGGAACAACAATAGAATAATCAAATTTACTTGGAATTTTTCGTTTTGAACTAGTTAAAACATTAGAATCTCCATACAACTCTTTCATAAAACTAATATCAATAATTTTATGCTGTTTTAATCCAAATTTTTTTGCAAAAGTTTTTGCTGCAGTAATTTCTCTGTTAGCTTTTTGGCCATACGAAAATGTAATTCCATAAAGATCATACTTTGGTTTTAGGTAACTAGCTACACAAACTGAATCTACTCCTCCACTAAACACAATAACAGCTTTTTTCATAATTCTCTGATTATTTTTTTATTACTGTTGCCCCTTTACTTGGTTTACAAATTACAGTTTGACATTTTGTGTTTGCTGATGCAAATCCTTTGGACATTGCTAAAGATATTTTTTTTAAATCTGCTGTACTTTTTGAAAATGCAATTACTGAAGGACCTGCACCACTTATTGTTACTCCAAGTGCTCCTGCTTTTAGAGCATTTTCTTTAACACTGTTAAATCCTGGTATCATGTGTTGTCTTGCAGGCTCTACTATCACATCTTTAATGGATTTACCTATTAGATCTGAATCTTTTTTCATAAATCCCGCAACAATTGCAGCAGCATTTGATAAATTTACAATGCTATCACTTAATTTAATTTTCTTAGGTATTACACCCCTTGATACTTTTGTTTTCTTTTTTGGAACTTCAAGTTTTGGAACCGCAATACACATTCTTAGATTCATTGGTGGATCAATTTTGATTACGTTTAGAGGATTTGTTCTAACTATTACAAATCCTCCTAGTACAGATGCTGCTACATTATCATAATGAACAGAACCTGCACTAGCAATCTCTCCGAATCCTGCATATTCTACTAGTGCATTATCATTTAATTTTAATTCAAACATTTGATTAATTCCAATTACTGCAGCAGCAGCAGAAGCTGCACTACTTCCCATTCCAAATCCTGCAGGAACACCTTTTTTGATTTTAATTTCTATACCATCTTTAATTTTTAATTTTTTTAACATATTTTTAACAACTAATCCGGCAGTATTTTCATCTGGATTTGTTGGAATAATATCTTCAGTAACTATGCTAACTCCACTTTTCTTTTTTATCAAAGTAATTTCATCAAAAAAGCATCCACTGCCAATCCAAATACATCAAAACCTGGACCTAAATTTGCTGTTGATGATGGTGCTTTTACCGTTATTGTTGATACCAACTAATCTTCTACCTCTTCACCCAAGTTAAGAATTCTGCTTAGCGCTCCTTCTAAATTTACCAATCCATCTCCAGTGGCATTGGAAACTGGAATTAACCCTTGAGCAAAACCTCCAAGATTTAGACCTCTTAAAATGTTGGTAGTTAAGCTATATGTATCACCATCAGCTTCCTTGGCAATCGCGTTTTCTAATAATTTCAGATTACCTGACCATTCTAAAATATCTTTTAGTTTAGAACCTATTAGATCTGTCTTGGTAATAGTATTGATTGTTGGTAAATTCAAACGTAATCTTATTGATGTTGCAAGCAGTGCAATTGATACAAAATTTACTGGCGTAGTAACTAACGAGCCATCAAAAAGAAATATGTTCATTTTTTCTTCTGACATAATATTTTCTGTAATAAATCGACCACTAGAACGGTATGCAAACAATTCAATTTGACCTGGCGTATCTACAATTAGATAATCTGGATTAACTTTGCCAATCTGTTCTTGAATCTCATCAATCTTAGATGCAATCAAATCGTTTGCCATAACTACAGCGCCATTTGGACCTAGATCGTATTGTTGCATTATGTCTATAATGTCAACATAATCTCTAACATCAATATCACATGTATAAGGTATATCTCTAACACCAGGATCCAAATTTAATACAGCCGCAAATGTGCCATTTTTAATATAATACTCGTATAATTTTGATGTCAAAAGAGATTTTCCAGCTCCTGCTGTTCCTGTTACAAAAATTGTTTTCAATACTGTCTAAATTTTCTCTCTTGGCTTATATTTTAAACTGGTTACTTTTCCTAAAAACTCTTCAAAACATGCCATAGTGGTAATCAATATTCAAATAAAATTCCACTTGATGTATAACCTAAAACAATACACAAATTTTGTGATTCCTACATCTATTGATGAAAAAGAGGCATATCTAAAAGAATTAGTTATCAAATTATTAGAAGAAAAAAACTTTTCAAATTATGATCTTTTGGATTCCTTATTGCAGAAGTTAAGCAAGAACTTCAAAAAATACGTTAATTGTACCTGTTAGGCTCAGTTCTTCAAAATTTGTGCCTAGATACAGGCATTCAATATTTTGATTGAAATTTACTCAACTTTCATATTTGAATCCATAAAAAATTATCAATGAATTGGAGAATTATTGCTATTCCAGCAACACTCATTCCTATTTTCATTATTGCAATTCAATTTGATATAAAATTTGAAGATGTATTGGCAATTGGAGTTATTCCATTTATGTTAGCTGTTGTTGCTATGATGATAAAACTAGGTCTTCAAGGAATAAAATTTGCATATATTTCACACAAATATCTTGGAAAATTTGATTCATTTTGGAAGTTAACTGGTGTTAGAATTGGAAGCGAATTTATCAAATTTACTACTCCAATGTTTGTAGGCGCAGAATTTGTTGTAATTTATATTTACACAAAAGGAGTTACTCCTTCAAAATCAACATGGATTGCAA
>JAAUVF010000082.1 GCA_012030815.1 Nanobdellota archaeon
TATCAAAATTGTATGGAACGCTAAAAGCAGTTGATGATGTTGTTTTAACGGTAAAATCTGGTCAAGTTTTTGGATTTCTAGGTCCTAATGGCGCAGGAAAATCAACTACTATCAAACTTTTAACAACTTTAATTCCACCATCAAATGGTTCTCTTACAATTTTAGGAATAAACGCAATTGAAAACCCATTACAAATTCGTCATAGAATTGGGGTTGTTTTACAACAACCTAGCTATGAACCAACATTGACTGTTGAGAAATCTCTTGATAAATATGGTATGATGTGGAACGTTCCCAAAATGAGCGTAAAAAAAGGAGAGAAGAACTCTTAAAAGATTTTGACTTGATTGATATTCGTAAGAAAAGAAATGAGGATCTATCTATTGGTCAAAGACGAAGAGTGCAAGTAGCTCGTGAATTTATGCATGATATGGAACTTTTATTTCTTGATGAACCAACTGTAGGTTTAGATCCAAGTGCAAGAAGAAAATTATTAGATTATTTAAAAAATAAAGCTAAAACAGGTTTAACAATATTTTATACTACACATATACTAAGCGAAGCTGAATATCTTTGTGATGAAATAGCTATTATTGATCATGGAAATATTATTACGGTAGATACACCTGAAGCGTTAAAAAATAAATTTGGAAAAGAAAAAACAATAAAAATTCGTTTACTTGAAAAACATAATAAAATAACAACTCTTCTTACAGGAATTGTTGACTGTAAAATTGATTTTGATAATGGAACCAATATTATAATACATTCAGAACAATCTGAATTAGTCTTATTACAAGTTTTACGGATTCTAAATGAAAATAAAATTGAGATAGAAGATCTGTCAGCAGTTCCTACAAATCTAGAAGAAATATTTTTAAAAATGGTGAGTGATAATGCATCCAATAATTAGACTTGTTAATAGAAACTTAACAATATCGATCAATCCTGGATTTTTAATCTGGCAAGTAATTTTTCCTTTAATTTACATTTTTGTTGCAGGTTATGCATACACTTCATTAATTGAACAAGTGCCTTTTGGTGACAAAAATATTAGCTATCCTACATTTCTGGCAACTGGTATGATTGGATTTAATATTATGAATAGTACTCTTATTTCAGGAATAATAATTTGGAATGATAGAAGACATGGAATGTTTGAACAAATCATGTCTGGTCCATTTACACGATCTGATTATATTTTAAGTAATATTTGCACTATTGGAATTGTAGGATTAGTAAGTGCATCTCTGATTGCACTTGTTGGCTACCCAGTATTTTTTGAATCAATTGAATTTACTGCAATTACTATACCGATTATAATATTTGCTGCAATTGTTGGTTCTGTTTTGTTTGGCTCAATAGCTTCAATAATCTCTACTAGATTACGCTCAAGTGAAGGATTTAATGTAATAATTAACACTGTTTTTCTATTCTTTGCATTTGTTAGTACCGCATTTTATCCGTCTTCAGGTTCTCCAGAACCTCTTAGAACAATTTTTTATCTAAACCCTCTTACTTATTTGGTAGATGTTATACGTGCTGGTATTTTTGGTAATATTACAGAATTTGTAATTATTGAAATGGGAGTTTAGTAGCAATTGCAGCAGTACTTTTCATAATTGCAACGAAATTGCTTACAAAACTAGATTTTTAGATATTAGTATTTTTAACTTCGCTAAAACTTTTGTACATATCATTTATTTTTTTAATTATATCTAAATCACCATATTTTACTAAACTTAGATTTGGTATGACACAATGTCCACCTATTATTCCCGGGTACATCTTAGGTCTATTTCCTAAATTTTCATGAATTTCATCTGCAAATTTCCACATTTCATCAAATCTATTTTTTCTTTGTCACAAATCATCCTTGTAATTTGAGCATAATTGATTAGCCATCCATAATATGTTGTATCTACTAAAATTTTTGCTAATTCTGCAGTTTTTGTTGTAGACATCCATTGTAATTTTTGAAATCTTTTCTCTAAATCTAATTTAATTTTAGGACTAATCTCAGCTTTATCTGAAGAGATAAATTTTGTATATTTTTTTATATCCTCTAGAAATCTTCTATGCACTCCACGTACAGGTGAAAATAAAATAGGCACTTCAAATTTATCTTGAATATGTTTTGTGGTACCTGGTCGTACAGTAGAATGAACAATTACACCCTGCAAATCCTTGATTTTATTAATCCAACCTATTGTTATTTCACTAAACTCATTCAATTCTCCTGGGAGGCAAACATGCAGATATTCTGGATTTTTTATGAGACTGTTTTCAGAATAGTTTTTACATTTTGATTTATCACTATCTATTCCTACACAATTAAACCCACGTTGAACAAGTAACTCAAAAAGAGTGGAGCCCACTTCTCCCATTCCTAAAATGATATCTGTCATTTGTTACCCTCTGAAAATTCATGGTATTATATTCGTGTTACAGTTGATGTTTTTTAATATGGTAGCCCTGCCCAGACTCGAACTGGGGTTAAGGGCTTCAAAGGCCCCTGTGCTTGACCGCTACACTACAGGACTATCAAAAAGGAGCAACTTGATTCCCCTAATGAACTTTTTATTTACTTGAATTTCTACCTAAAACCAATTCATAATTACTCTTTAATGATTTGAATTAGTTTCTGTATAGGATCTTCCATATCACTTGAAATTTTTTTCGCTCTTTTTTTGGATTTATTATCTGATGATTCAAGGACTTTTTTAATAATTTTAGTAATTTTTTTGGATTTGTTTCTCTTGTTACGAGATTGTTTTTTACTAAATATTTCTCTACTATGTTAGGTACTGCATTATATGAAATGGTTGGAACTCCTAGTAAAGCTGATTCTGCTGTCATAGTACCGCCTGAACCAAGAAAAATATGTGTATTATCTAACAAATGTTTTCCATCAAATGACATTTTCATAATGTTTGACTTTTTACCAAATAATTTTTTTAGATTTTTAATTTGTTCTGAATATCTACCAAGAATTACAATGTTTTCTCCGTCAAATTCTTTTATGATTTCATTTATTATTGGTATTATTTTTCTTGATTTTGATGTATATGCTGCTTGTTCTTCTTCTATTCTAATCAAAATATTTTTTTTATTATTATTTTTAATGGTAAATGATTTCCATCCTCTCTATTTCTTTTTATTGTTACTGATGCATCAATTGCCTTGTATGGAATAATGTTTTTTGAGTCTATACCATATTTTGAAAATTCCTTCTTGGGAATTATCCATGGTATAAGTAATTTTTGAATTAATGGTAATGTCAACTTCATTACTGCATTAGCATGTGGCGAATCACAAAATGCAATATGTCTTATTCCCATTCCAAAGGAAACTCTTGCAGCTTCAGGAGAACAGAAACTAATTGCCAACTCTGGGGAAAATTTGTCAATTAACACAGAAAGCTTTCTAATTCGGTTAACACTGGCTTCAAGTTTATCATATTTTTTGCCTCCCCCATGCTTTCCGACATAAATCAGGTCAATTTTTCGAATTTTTGCTAGTTTTGAGACTTCATCGTATGATCTAGATGTACACAAAACATTATGATTTTTCCTTAACCTCTCAATCATTGGTTCAGAAAACAATAATTGCTTAGGAGTTAGAATATCTATCCAAATTTTCAAGTATCTCTCATTATTATGGTAAGTTCAATAAGTTTTTCTTAGTCTAATACTAGCCTTATGTGTAATGGGGGGAGCAAAAGTTGTTGTTTATGGACTTAGTACTGAAGGATATGCTATTGCATGTCAAATGGCAATCAAGGGAGCTGATGTATACATTATTGATGAATCAACACCTTCTGCAATTTTATTAAAGGCTGAAATTGCTAAAACCTATCCCAATGTATCTTCTCTAAAAGAAGATGAGCCCTTATTAGCTATGGAGCCAATTGATATAGCTATTTCAAAAGCTCAATATCTTTTTTTTACACCAAGAATTAGAAAAACAGGGCAAGACATTAAAACTGAAATTCATTCAAAATTTAAAGATGCTACTACATCTCTAAAAAAAAATAGCTCTGTAATCTATACTCTCCCTGCTGGCTTTGGTGGTAACAATGAAAATATTTCTCTACTTGAACATGTTACTGGACTTGAAGTTGGAAAACAAATCTCATATTTTTATTATCCTTAGAAGATCTTAATCAGCAACCAAAATTCATTGGTTCTTTTAATGGAAAAGAAGATTCTGTACTTGCAGATCTTTTAACAACTGGAAAAAAGAAAAAAGTTTGTTGCTATTTCTTCTTCTGAGCACTTTCATGCAATTAATGTACTGTCTAGATTTTCTAGCCTTAGTAGTATTTTAGAGGTTTGTAGATATGTACAAGATGATACAACAAAAAATGATCTATCTTCAGATGATTTTCAAGAAATCTTCTTAGATAATATGATTAGCGGATTATTTGATCTGAAATCCTTAGGATCTTCATTTGAAAGTGCAAATACCCTCATGTATCTTATTAATGGCAGCGTAAAGGGCATTGACGGTTATATTAAGAAATTAATTGATGAAATTCGTTCTACTTTGAAGAAAAATGATCTAAAAGCTAGTAGAACAAAAATTGCATTATCTTGGACATTAGATCAACATGAAATGAGAGGAGATAAAATTGAAATGTTACAGAATCTAACTTCAAGATTACGTGATTATATTGGCGATGTTGAAGCATATGAGCATCCAAATTCTGATTTATTTCATAGTGACAAAACTACCATTATTGTTGCATGCTCAAAAATAGATTTTGAAAATATAGAAAAAAATAAGCAAGATACCGATATTATTATAATTAAAGCTAATCCATTATGTGAAATTATTCAATAAGAGTATAAATTAGCTAATAGATCATTATGGTTGAATTGTCAGATGAAAATAATCTAGATGAAGTCCCAGTTAATGTAATTTCTAAGAATAAACTCAATAATTTATCTGAAGATTTAACACAATCAGTTACTGACAATACTGCTGTAGATGAATTACAAAATCTTTTGGAAATCGAAAAACAAAAAGTGAAAGATTATGAAGATAAAATTAAACATGTATTGGCAGATTATCAAAATCTAAATAAAAAACACAATCTGATATTGAAAAAGGTGTAAATACAAAAATTGATGAATTTATGTTAGATTTTTGAAAATTTATGATGATTTTATTAGAGCTAAGCAGGTATTTGCAGATAGTAAGATCAATACAGATGGATTAAACTCTATTTTAAAAAATATGGATT
>JAAUVF010000002.1 GCA_012030815.1 Nanobdellota archaeon
AGCATTCGTTTGTAACTTCACATCCTGGAGCACTAGTTCCTTTTGGAATTACAACCTCAACAGGTCCTGCACGTTTTTCAGCTGGTTGTGGTTCTACAACTGGTTCTGGTTCAGGAGTTGGTTCAGGTTCTGTAACTGGTTCTTCAACTGGTTCTGGTTCAGGAATCTCTGCTCCAATTTCGCCATATTGAACATCATAGGTTTCATTTACAATTACTTCGCCTAACATCCAAGGATGAACCATACAAAAGTAAGGATATGTTCCTGCTTTGTCAAATGTGTAAGCATATGTACCCCCAGACATGAATAGTCCAGAATCAAATAGATCACCAAATTCTTCGGGAGTTCCATAAGTTACAGTATGTGCTGCAGTATCATCATTACTCCATGAGACAGTATCTCCAACTTGTATAGTCAAAGAATATGGAAGATAGCATTCATCAGTAACTTCACATCCAGGAAATGATACTCCTTGTGGAATTGATACATCATGAGTGGAAGTTGCCAATGAAATTCCAGATGCTGGAGGAATTTCACCTACAGTCTTTGTAGCAGTAAGAGAGTAACTCACTGTAAATTGAGTAGTGTTTTTAGTATGAACTGCAAGTGCGTTACCTGAAAACTCCCAAGAGTCCATTGCATTTTTAGGATCTACAAAAGTCATCTCAAAGATATTTGTACCATCTACAGTCCAAATTTTTTCTGGATTCTCATCAGAACCAATTGGACCTCGGAGTGAAATTAGTTGAATTGGTTCAGATGCAGAGTATGATAAAATGCCAGAATAGATATCATTTGATGGAGCAATGATCATTGCAATCTGGTGTGACTCGTGTCCCATTGCTGGGTCTTGCACAGAATTAATTGTACCAGACATTACAGTGTCAGACATTGAGCTATCAAAGTCTACTTTGTAATCAACTAGAAATGGGTGTAGTATTTTTTTGTATGTATTGCAAGTGCATTACCTGCAAATTTCCACTCACCAATTACACTATCAGGAGTTACAAATGTCAATGCGTATTTTGTTGTTCCATCTTCAGTCCATGTTGGTTGGCCTTTAGCTTCACCATCTTTTAATGGACCATGTAAAGCAATTAGTTGAATTGGTTCAGATGCATCATAGTGTAATGTTCCAGAATAAACCTTATCAGATAATGGTATGATAGATACAGATTGATGAGATTCATGTCCAATTCCTGGATGTTGTGTAGATGTCATTCTAGTGAAACCATCTTGTAATGGTTTTTCAACAGCGCACTCACCAGGATGTGCAAGTTTTACATTTGCTGCACCCAACATACATGAATTTCCATATGTTACATCATCAACACCACAAACTGGATCATATTGCATAGTACATGCAACAGGCTTTGGTTGAGGTTCTACAATATATCCCGGGTCCATAACAATAAATGCTAAACTGATTGCAACTAAAACACCAACTGCAGCAATTATTCCAATTGTAAAATTCATCTTATCCACCTGTTAGTTTTGCAAACTTTTCATTCTTACTTAACTTTTCCATAAATTCAATATTAGATAATGCAACCACAGCAGACTCTACAACTGGAGTCTCTGGATCATTTAATGCTTTTTCTAAAACTGCTTTTGCTTCTTTTGAGCCAATCACACCAAGTGCAATTGCAGCTTCATGTCTTACAAACAAACTTGGATCATTTAATGTCGCATCAGCTAAAGGAGGAATACAGCTAGAGAGGCACATCTGTCCAAGTGAGAATGCTGCTTCATGTCTTACAAGTTCATTTGTGTCATTTTTCAAAACTTGGGCCACATGTGGAACTTTGTCTTCACCACCAAAATCAACTAGTATGCAAGTAGCCCTAGTTCTTACTACAAAATCTGGATGAGTTAAAAGATTCACAAAATAGGCAGTATCTTTCTTTTCATATTTTGCCTCCATCTCAGCAAATAGATCCAATCTGTTTTGTGTTACTGCCTGCATTTTGCTTTCAGGTTTTTTATATCCTATATTAGGTTACCCGAAATATTTGCATCATTATACATTATGCGTTATCTTTTTAATAGAAAAAAATCAGCGTCAAACAATGAGTGTGGTAATAGGACAAAAAGCCCCAAATTTTATAGTCTCTGATTGGGTTCAAGGAGCTCCAACAAACTTTGATCAAGAAAAAGACCATATTGTACTAGTGGAGGTATTTCAAGTAAATTGCCCAGGTTGTTTTATGCATGCACTCCCCGAAGCAATTAACATCTACAACAAATACAAAGACGACGGGGTACGAGTAATAGGAATCGCTACAGCTTTTGAAGATTATGATAAAAATACATTAGATAATCTAAAGATGCTAGTTGAGACAGGTGAGGTCATTGGTGAGACAAAAAGTGCGTTATCAATGTACGGACAATTACAATCAGGTAACAAATTACCATACAAAATTCCATTCCCTCTAGCAATGGACAAACTAACAAAGATAGATGGTAAGGTAAGTGACGAAAAAATAATGCAGTTCATTTACGGACAGATTCCAGAATTTGATACACAACCTGAAGAATATAGAAAACAAATCATTCAAAGAGTCAGAGATTATATGAAATCAAAAGAGTATTCTGCTGAGACCTTTGAAAAATTTGCATTACAGGGAACACCATCAATGATATTAGTAGATAGAAAAGGAATCTTACGAGATGTCTCTTTTGGGCAATCAGGTAATGTAGATGCAGTTATTCAGAAATTATTAAGTGAATAAAATTATTTTTTACTAGATTTTTTATCTTTAATTTTTTTTAATTTATGTTTATTTTCTAAAAGGTCTATTGCTTTTTGATTTGATAATGTCCATGCTTTGAACATTTGCCTAAATACATCATTTAGCTGTTTATTTTCAGATGTACCAATCTGTAACTTGTAAGATTCCCAAGCCGCAATAATTGACTCATTACTTTTTTTTAAAAATGCCAGTGCTTCTTTTTCTCCCAATAATTGAGAATGTAAAACACCGCTATTTTAGGCAATATCTAAAGAATAACAAGCATAACAGACAATATTACCACAATACAAAATCCACCAATTAGTGCAATCTTGCCGTTATCCATGGGAATTATCATACAAACAAAATAGATCTCAAATTAATATTCCTAATGTTACTCAAAATATTAGAATGTTAGTTCAAAGCTTTTTTCAACGTATCATTGATTACTTTAGAATAACTGTATGATGTATTTGTTTTTTGCATGTATTTTGCTTGTTTAACACGAAGTTTCTTATCAACATCATCTTCAATCATTACGGTGATTCTTTTTACCATCAAATATTATTTTATGAATTATAATATTTAAGAGAAATAGTCATTTCTCACTAGTGCTAATCACATCAGTCAAATAATATGAATCTAAAATTTCTTTTTTATTTTTGTAATTACCACTACTGGCGCTACAAATACATTCCAATGTTAGCATGATTACTGAAATACCTAATCCAACCATTGTAAATTCAGAATCATCAGATAATGATAAAATTGAAGAGATGTGATCATTGGAGTTATTACAATTTTTACCATTTGTTTGAAAACTGGATTTTCACGTTCATAATCAGCAATTACAGGACTAAATGAATAATAAAACTGATTAAATGAACTCAAAAAGAATTTTCCTGATTCTGTATGTAGTAATTGATTATCTCTGATCTCTCGGAGTTGTTGCACTTGTGGTGCTAGTTCACTGCCATATGTTGCAGTGGCAATAAGACATCCACCGCCATTATCAATTTGTTCAATGACTGGTTTATCAGCAGATGTCTGATTTAATCCACGCAAGTATTCAGTTCCTATGATCTCTAATTTACTATCACCAGAGCCTGTAAAGTTTAAGGTGATAAACGAAATTTGTTCGTTTATTTTAATGACTGGATTGTATTGTTGTTCATTAATGTATAAAGTAAAATTCCCACTTAAGAGAGATTTTGGAATGTATACCTCACCTAAATTATTTTCAAGGCCACTTGTAATGTATAAAGTCAGAGTTTTTTGCTCTTCATCAAAAGTATAATTTGAAATATCAAAATTAGACACAGTTTGAACTTCAAAAGAGTGCCCCCCAGCTTTTATATCTAATCTATTTACTAATCCAGTTCTATCAGATAACTGAGCATATGCAGGTGTAATTACTAAAAATAAAAGTAAAACAAATAAAATTGATTTCAATTTATGCAGTGATTTGAGGAATTCTTTGTCGTAATTCTTTGTCTTGTGCAATTCTTGGATGCATAGGATCTGCCAAGATAACTTCAAACCAATAATGCATACCGTCTTTGTAAACAAAGTAAGAACCTAAAAGTTTCATGTTGGGATATCTTTCAAGTACTCTACGTACTGCAACTGTTCGCATGTCATCATCTGCTTTGATTCTTGTAACACCAAGATGTTTTGGTCTTCTTCCAGCAACTGGTCTTTGTTTTCGCATACCACCAGTGCCAACTCTCATTCTAACAACAACTATGCCCTGTTTTGCTTTGTAACCTAATCTTCTGGCTCTTTGCAAACGACTTGGTCTATCTATGCGAGTAATGGCATTATCTTTACGCCATTCTACTACTCTTTCTCTAATTTCCGGAGTATTTTCTTTCCATAATTTGATCCAAGTCTTGTCTTGTATGCTAGGCATATCGATTTTAGTAAAATCACCCTTTAATAACTTAAATCGTCATAAGCATCGCTAAGTAATCAAAAATGCTCCTTGAGTGAGTATTTCAACTGCACTCAAAGAGTTTGCATCCGCAGAAAACTCGATAAATAAAGTCACCATATTTCATTAAAAAGGATTTCTGAGTATAGATTTGAGATTTTTATTAAGTAATCATAAAGAAAGGCAGATGAAGGCAAACAAGGCATACTCATCATATTTCTAATAGTTTTTAGCGTCATATCATTACCAAATATTTACGCCATACCCACTGTGGAAATTTTAATGGAAAAAACCACGTACAAATACTGTGAGAAATTATTCTACACCATCAAAGTCTCAGAAGTAACAGGAGACGCTGCAATTTTACACATCACAGACCAAGCAGGTAAAACAAGTAGTGCAATTCCAATTCCAATATCTAATTTAGAAAATCCCATTCCCTCAGTAATTCCATTTGAAGCACAGATATTTCCACCAGGTAAATACATCATAGATATTGAATATGCAGGAGCAAAAGATAGTGCAGAATTTGATTTAATGGATTCGGGAAATGTCTGTATTTCAACAGTGATGAAACAGTTTGCATTTAGTTGGATTAACAACCAAATATCAGATGGATTTTTCATAGATGCAATAAACAAATTTGTAGATAAAGAGATAATCAAAATTCCAGATAAAATAAATCAAAAAAATCTTGAAGACATACACATACCAATATGGGTGAAAAATATAGCTGGATGGTGGTTAGATGATAAAATTTCAGATGATGAAACAGCCAAAGCAATTCAATATTTAATCAACAAAGGAATCATAGTAATTTAAAAAAAATGAATAGATATTCAAAGATAACATTAATTGCAATAATTGCAATAGTTATTCCATTTGTAATTTCAATATTGAATATCATCGCTGTAGAACAACTAGAATACAGATGGAAAGATCAAGGAAAATTTAGCTTGTTTGCATTATCAAATGGTGGAGAAGTTGAATTTTGTAACACAATGCCATATTGGATGAGTTTTAAAAAATTTGAAGTAAGTACATTTTATGATTTAAAACCAAAAGGAGTGTTTACCACACAACCACTTACGATAAATCCATTATCATATGATTTCCAAAATGGAACTTTTCACTCTAATGAATTTACAGCCTCACAATATTTGTTTTTGAATCTAGATTTTGAATTCAGTGGAGAAGATATCAGAATAGACCCAAACAAGATGTATGTGTTAGTAAATATCAGCACTCCAATTATTGGAATTATTCCATATTCCACAACTACACAATACACCGGATTTGATTTTAGTAAATTAATGAATGTTGAAAAATTAAGTTGTTAAATTAATTTTTACTTTTACTTGCTTTTGACATGAGAGCCAATACTAGTCCGATAACTCCTGCAATGATAAATGCTGCAACAACTCCAATTACTAGTTGTTTGCCCCATCCTTGAGGTGTAACTTCAGATTCGATAACTGGTTCTGCTACACATTCGCCATCAGTAAGAACTGTTCCAGGTCCACATCTTTCATCTAATACACAGACGCCATCTTGTAAAATTGTTCCAACTCCACATTCAGTTGTTGGAGTTTTAACTACAGGTTTATCCACAACAGGAGTAGGGTCTTTAACTTCAGGAGCAGTAACTTCTGGTTCTTCTTCAGGAATACTTACTTCTGGTTCTTCTTCAGGTTCTGTTACTTCTGGTTCTTCTTCAGGTTCTGTTACCTCAGATGAACCAAATTGAGAACCAATGATTTCAACTTCTTCAGTTCCAGCTGGCAATGTAATGTTTAGTGTTCTACTTTGATCAGTAGTATCAGTTTCAGAATAATCTGGCTCATCGCCATCAACTAGAACAATAAAGTCATCATCTTCACCTTGGTAAATTGAATCAAAAAAGTTTCTATCAAGTGTAATTTCTAAAGTACCAGGAGAACCAGTAACATCCACATTAATGAGTATAGAAATAAAATCAGTATCAGCAGACATTGAAGAAACAGTCACTCCTGTACCTGTGTAATCAACATTGTAAGATACACCGTTTACATCCACGGTTGCTGTCTCTGCATAAACAAAAGCTGAACTAAGTATTGCGACGATAAATAATCCAATAGAGATTTTTACTAAAGAGTTAGAACTTGGCATTCGGCCTAGTCGGTCAGATTGTACATCCATACCTTGACTTCTCATAAAGAATTACCACAAAATCCGTCTTAAAAAGAATGAGGCGATATTTAATCACGTATCAGTCAAGCTTTTTTGGGTTGTTCTTGAATTTTACGCAGGAATCAGATTACGCCACGAAGTATCTGAATAATTTTTTCGCCAATGATGTTGGCAGCCAAAGATTGAGCCTCTTTTGTTTGAGCACCAATATGAGGAGTAAGAATCACATTATCCAATTCAGATAGTTTGTTTCCAATTGCGGGTTCTTCTTCAAAAACATCCAATGCAGCACCGCCCAAATTACCATTTTTATTGCATCATACAAGGCATCCTCATCAACTACACCGCCTCTTGAAGTATTGATAATTTTTGCAGTTTTTTTCATAGTAGATATTTTTTGAGCATTAATCAAATGATGTGTAGAATCTAACAAAGGAACATGAATTGAAATGTAATCAGAACTTTGTAATAATGTATCCAAATCAGCTTTCATCAATCCAACCTCTTTTGCAAACTCTTCATCAATTGGAACTACATCATAACCAATAATATTCATATTAAGTGCTCTTGCAAGTCGTCCCAATCTTTTTCCAATATTTCCCAATCCAATTATTCCAAGATATTTTCCTCGAAGTTCGGTTCCTTTTAATTCACTTTTTAGCCATTGTCCATTTCTAATTGCTCTATCACCTCTTGCAGTTTGTCTTGCCAATGTCAGCATGAATCCTAAAACTAATTCAGCAACTGCATTCATAGCACCCTCTGCAGCATTAATTACTCGAATGTTCTTTTCTTTAGCTGCAACTTGATCAACGTTATCAAGTCCCACTCCAACACGAGCAATAATTTTACACTTATCGGCTTTTTCAATCATCTCTCGAGTAATAGTAGTTCTACTTCTAACAATTACAATATTAAAATTAGAAATTTTTTCTTTAATCTGTTCAGGAGTAATCTTTGGCTCATAAGAGACTTTCAAACCATTATCCTGTAATATTTTATTTAAAACTGGATCTACTTCATCACAAATTAAGACAGAATCATCAAAGCCCATGTAATTTAGAAAAAATCTACAGAATATAACTCATTAAGAAATAGAAAAAGAGAAAAAGTTGAGAAGTGTCTACCTAAGGTATTGGTGGTAGAGTTGGTACAATTTCCCATAAGGGTAATGCACCGCTTGCTATTTTAGCGGAAGCGACTTCGTCAGTGTACAGACCATGTACATTTACTGCTGGGTGTGCAATACTGTTCATTCCCATTGGTGGGACAGCATCACTTGGGTTACCTAATGCGTAAGCATATGATGGTACTGGTGCTGGAATTACTCCTGCATCAACCAATCTTGGATTCAATCCAAATGGATCACCTGCTACAAATACTGTAGCTGCACCTGTGTAAATTGCTGCATAGTCGTGATTAACTGCTGCATATGCACCTGGCTCATCAAATACCAAATCAACAATCATTCCTTGTGAGCCACCGAGTAACCATGTTTCAGTTGCTGCGGATTGTACTCTGTTACCTTGTGTAACTCTGTCCAAGATTTCTCCAACAATGTGGAAGAATACTGGTTCGTTACCTTGGTTTTCAATGAATAATCTTACATGTTGACCATTTTCAACAAATAAGAGTTGTGATTGGTACTGCTTGTGTTCAAGTCCATTCCATGGTTGTGCAACAAAGATGTTCTTGTTTGCATCGCCTTTAACGAGCAAGTTGTGAACCATGTTTGGTACATAACCGAATTGCATTCCGTTAACAACTGTTGCGGTATTTTGATGTCCGAACATTTTTCCGGCATCATAATTACCTTCAGGTGTAAGGTACAATTGGTTGTATTGGAGTGTGAACTCTAATGCGTCTGCATCGTAGAACTGTCTGTCTAAAGTTACTTTACCGTTGCTAACTGCAGTTTTCTCTACCATTAATTTGTTGTATCCATCAATTGGGTCAACAATTGTTAGTCCGTACATGCCGGAAAGAACATGTTGATCCATGCCAATCAATTTGACACCAGAACAATGGTATTTGAAAACACCAGCTGCTTCAGCAATGTAGCAGTATTGACTTGTTTCACCTGGATTAACAGATTCAAAGTTTCCTGCTGACATTTGTGATGCATGCATATCGTTACCGTGTCCAGTAACTTCACCTGCTGGGATTGTTAGTGTCATTTTTACGACATCACCTTGAGTAACTCTTAGTGTTGGTCCTGGGACTTGTCCACTAAAGGTCATTGCATTGAATGTCTTTCCTCCCATGATTGGAAGGGTAACACTTTCACCAGTCAAGTTAAACTCTACGACATTTCGTCCAGAGTCTGCTAATGCGCCACAATCAGTTTCTGCGAATGCCTCTGGCATTACAAGCTGTAAACCGCCCATTTGGTGGATTTGTTCAATTACATCGGCGTTCATTTTTGAAACGTCAAGTGATTGTCCACTAATTTGGGTTTGTGTGTATGTGCTTCCGAATAGCGTTGCTCCCATTACAGCTACTGCTGCAATTGTGAAGAGCATACTGATACGCTTATTCATTAAGCAACGTTTTTCGTGTTTCCTATATAATAATTCCCTTTTTACTACCTAAAATAAAAAAAATCCACTAGAAAAAGAATGAATAATGGGAAATTAAAGATAAAAATGATTTGAAATTCAGAACAGATGAAGATTCATTAGGTAAAATCCAAATTCCATCTGATGCATATTATGGAGCATTTACAGGTAGAGCAGTTAAACAATATCATGTAACTGGAAACAAATCACATCCTAATTTGATAAAGTCATTTGTCATGATAAAACGATCAGCAGCAATTGCAAATATGAAGACAAAAGTAATAGATGCAAAACGTGGAAATGCCATAGTTTCAGCATGTGATAAAATTTTGTCTGGAAATTCATTGATCAATTTGTGATAGATATGATCAATTCTGGAGCCGGAACAGCATTTAACATGAATTCAAATGAAGTTATTGCAAATGTTGCTTTAGAAATACTACACAAAAAGAAAGGTCAGTATCAACATCTACATCCAAATGATCATGTAAACATGTCACAATCAAGTAACGATACATATCCAACTGCAATGCATGTTGCGATTTTGATAAATCTCAAAGATACAATTCCCGCAATCGATATTTTAATAAAATCATTAACAAAAAAGGCAAAAGAGTTTTCTTCATTTAAAAAAATAGGTAGAACTCATTTAATGGATGCATTACCAGTAACTTTAGGAAGTGAGTTTACAGCTTACGCCACTTCCATTACAAAAGCACGTAACGCAATTGTTTTAGCCCAAAAAGAATTACAAAATATAGCATTAGGAGGAACTGCTGTCGGTACTGGGGCAAATACTCCAAAAGGTTATAGAAAGATTGCAATATCAGAACTTGCAAAAATTTCAAAATTATCTTTAGTACCAGAAAAAGATATGCAGTATGGATTACAAAGTAAATTTGCAGTTGCAAATCTTTCAGGAGCACTACGTAATTTAGCACTTGAAATCGGCAAACTTGCAAACGACATCAGATTAATGGCATCAGGCCCAGTTGCAGGACTATCAGAATTAGGAATTCCAGCTGTGCATGCAGGTTCATCAATCATGCCAGGTAAAGTAAACCCATCGTTAGCAGAATGCATGAACATGATTTGTTTTAACATAATTGGAAATGATACTGCCGTATCACATGCAGCACAAAGCGGGCAATTTGAGCTAAATGTAATGATGCCAGGCATGCTAAAGTGTATGTTAGAATCTACAGACATGTTGAAAAATTTTCTTACCGATATTTTCTGCAAATCTAATAGATGGATTAACTGCCAACAAAGAAAAACTTCAAAGCAATATAGAAAACAGCCCAGTAATCGTAACATTGCTTACACCAAAAATTGGCTATCTAAAATCTGCAGAGTTATTCAAAGAATCACTAAAAACTGGAAAATCAATTAGAGAATTAGTTACATCAAAGAAATTGATGGACAATAAAGAAATTGATGCATTGTTTAGATAAATCATGGCAAAAATTTTCGTAGAAGCATACGGATGTTCTGCTAGTTTTGCAGACTCTGAAATGATTTCAGGATTAATTGTAAATGGTGGTCATACACTAGTTGAAGACTCTTCAGAATCAGATTTGAACATAGTTGTAACATGTTCTGTCAAAGATTCAACTGCAAACAAGATGATGCACAGAATCAAGTCACTAAAATCAAAGCCTCTTGTAGTAGCAGGTTGTCTTCCAAAAGCAGAGAAAAGTTCAGTAGAGAAGATTACACAAAAAGCCAGCTTATTAGGTCCAAATTCATTAGGAAAGACATTACAAGTTATAGATTCTACACTAAGAGGAGTAAGGCAAGTAGCACTTGAAGACTCTGATTTATCTAAAGTCGGATTACCAAAAGTAAGACTAAATCCAGTCATAGGAATTGTAGAAATTGCAAGTGGGTGTATGAGCGAATGTACTTTTTGTCAGACAAAGTTATCAAAAGGAGATCTGAAAAGTTACAGGTTAGGAGATATCGTCAGACAGGTTGAAACTGAGATCAGTGAAGGTTGTAAAGAAATTTGGCTAACATCTACAGATAATGGATGTTATGGTTTTGATATTAATACAGATTTACCGACTTTGATAAAAACAGTATCAGAGATTCCAGAGGACTTTATGATACGTGTTGGAATGATGAATCCAATGTATATGCCAAGAATTAAAGAGGAATTGATAAATTCGTTTGATAGCGACAGAGTCTACAAATTTCTACATATACCTGTACAGAGTGGAAGTGATAAAGTTCTAAACGATATGAAGCGAGGTCATACAGTAAAAACGGTCAAAGAGGTTGTAAAAAAAGCCAAAGAAAGATTTGGAAACTTTACAATTTCGACTGATGTCATAGTAGGATTTCCAACAGAAACTAATGAAGACTTTGAAAAACATATGATTTGATTAATGAAATACGCCCAGATATCGTTAATCTTTCAAAGTATAGTGCTAGACCAGGTACAGAAGCAGCAGAATTGGTTCAGATAGAAGCATCAGAAGTAAAAAGAAGAAGCAGAATCATATTTGAACTAATTAACAAAATATCATTAGAGAATAACCAAAAATGGATCGGATGGAAAGGCAAAGTTTTGTTTGATGAAGAGACAAACGAAGGGATCAAAGGCAGAAACAAGGCATACAAATCAGTATTTGTAACAGATAGGATTAAGATTGGTCAAACACATACAGTGGAAATAACAGACGCAACTACGCACAGCATTCAAGGAAAGATCGTAAGCTAATTTTTTTAGATCGAAGATTTGATTAAAATAACGTAAGAAGGTTTTTTATCCAAATCAGAGAACATTACTTGAAATGACTTTTCAAGTTAAAGAGCCGATCTTAATTATTGGTTTAGGTGGTGCAGGCTCAAAATTAGCAAGACAAGCCAAAAATACTCTAAATTCAGATTGTCTAATCATTAGCAATGAGCAAAAAGACCTAGAATCAGATAATTTCTCAATTAAAGTATCAACTGACTCAGTCATCAACCCATCAGTTCAATTAATCAGAGGCTCCACATACAAAGTAGCAGACCAGATAAAATCCAAGATTTCAAATTATGCCACAATCATACTTATGACAAATTTAGCAGGAAAAACAGGTTCTGCAATATCTCCAGTAGTCTCTGAAATTTGTAAAGAATCAGATAAAGGACTTATTTCATTTGCAATAATGCCTTTCAAATATGAAAAAGATAGAATTTTCAATTCAGGTATTTCATTAAAAAGAGTAAAAGAGAATTCACAGTGCACAGTTGTCCTAGATAATGATTCACTTTTAGAAAGTAATCCAGATTTAAGCCCAAATACATGTTACAGTATTGCAAATGATGCAATAATGCATATTGTTAGTTCTTTGAGTTCATCTGAAATTCCAAATCAAACAAATATCCTAACTACTAGTAAAGACGGTCAAAAAATTGAAGAATCACTAAGAGATTCACTTAAAATGCTATATGAAAATGCACCACCTAATTCAGTTAAACATTCAATGCTCTATGTTGTTGGTGGAAGCAATATACCAGCAGGAGTTTTAAATTCAATTACAAACTTAACTAGTGGAATATTGGGCGAAACCAGTTCTCACATAGACATGTCATCATCTACAAGCGAATCAAAAATAGTAATGTTGTCTTCAATTCAAGGAATGACAAAATTTGAAAAATATGATCCATTGGGAATGATTCCTCAAGAGAACACATTAGATTGGGAGCAGCCTGACTGTAGTGTTGATTATAAATTAGATCTATACCAACTAGAATAAAATTATCTTTAAGTAATTTTTAGGAATAAATTTTTTATTTAGATTTTTTAGCTGTTTTTTAGCAGATGTATCCTTTTTTACTTCTTTAGATGGTGTTTCTTTCTTTACTTCTTTAGATGGTGTTTCTTTCTTTACTTCTGTTGGTGTATCAGTAGTTACTTCTTTATCGAGAGTTTCTTTTGGAGTTTCTTTCTTTACTTCTTTAGATGGTGCTTCTTTTTCATCAACATATGGAGAAACCAAAATGTAACCTTCATCAGTTTTACTCATCCTAACTCTGATTTTTCGTGGAGGACTACGTACTCCTTTAGACCAAATTATATGAGCAAGATCTTCTTCAATTTTAATTTCAGATGTCTTCATGTGATGTCGAGCAAATTCTTTAATCATGTTAATGGCACGCGGTGCACGATGTGTATCTACTGAAAGCAAAACTTTACCTAAATTGATAGTGTAAACTCGTTCTAATTCTTGAGACATCTAGCCAACCTCCACATCTGTTGATCTCCAAGCTCTACGCTTTGGATTTGATCTAACGCCTCTTTTAGTCCTAAGAATAATCCAAGCTGGGACAGCTGAAGTCTGTCTAGTCTTTTTAACAGACGAATTTTTCTTGGAGATGACTTGCGTGCAGCCATATTTTTCAGGCACGAAGAGCTCTTTTTAAATGAATCTCAGAAATTTAGGCGATGTGTAATTTGTTTTAAGATTCTTGCAGATGCCCCCCAAACAATTTTGTTTTGGTATTCAAAGGTATACATTTCTTGTATTCTGTTATGACTTGGATCAGGATCATTTGCCATTGTTTTCAAAAAGGGTTCCAATGGAATATGAAATATTTTTTCTACTTCAGAATTAGCTGAAAGTTTTGTAATGCTATCAACGATAGAAACAAACGGCAAAATAGTAAATCTAGAATTAAGAGTAACAACAGGGTCCAGTTGTCCAACCACTTGGCTTTTGAAATTTTCAAACCTATTTCTTCTCTAGTCTCACGTAATGCAGTATCTAAAAGATCACAATCATCTGGATCAATCTTTCCTCCTGGAAATGAAATCTCTCCAGCATGAAAATTTAATGTCTTTGGTTTTTCAGTCATCACAATAATTGGATCTTTACCATAAATCACAACTAGAACAGATGCAAGTTTGTATGTTCCATTATATTCTAAGTTGGGATTGAGCTTACTTGATAGTAAAGATTTCAATGTTTTCAAATCCATTAAGAATGTAGAAATTATCTATTTTATGGAGTTTTTGTTTAAAGGTTTTAACCAAGTTAAATTGGAGATTCATTGTGGCAATAATCTACGAAGTAAATCCGCCAAAAATACCAGATAATGAATCAGATGATGAAATAAATTCATCAATAAAAAAACTTGTACAAAGAGTATCAGATATTAGCAATTCATGTCATGGGATACATGTAACAGATTCTGTATTGGGAACTAAACGAATTTCAGCTTTAGTCATAGGAAAATTGTTGAAAAAAAATCACCCTAATTTGCAAATTACAATCAGTATGCGAGTTAGAGACAAAGATATGAATTTGATTAAACAACTAACACAAGAGTCAATAGAATTGGAATTAGACGGCATTCTCATTCTAAAAGGAGATCCATCAAAAGAAAATCCAGTAGACTCGGGTTTAATTCCAAGTCAAGTAGTCAAGGAATTAAATGAATTAGGCTATGGAAAGAAAATTAATTTTTTCCTATCATTACCTAGTACTCCTAACTTTGAAAAGATACAGAAAAAAATTGTTGCCGCTCCTAAAGGTTTCATGACACAGGTAATTCATTCAGAAGAACAAGTGCGCCGAATTTCTGACAAGTTAAGACCCATGGGATTCAGAGTTATTCCATGTATTTTACTACCATCTGAAAAAAATAATAATTCAGCAAAATTTTTAGATTTAGATTGGTCAAACTACAAGGAAAGCCCATCCAGTTTTATCAAACAAATTCATAATACTTCAGGAGATGTGTTAATTACATCACCAAATGATTTTACATTTGCAAAAGAGACACTAAAGAAAATTTAAAGCACAAAATATTGTGATTCAGGATGATGTACAACAATTGCAGCGGTTGATTGTTCAGGAATTATTTGTCCAGATTCAGTTAATGTCATTCCAGATTTTTCTGGTTCCAAAAGTTTCCAAACTAGTTGATGTTGCATCACATCAGGACAACTTGGAAAACCCCAACTATATCTAAGACCTCCTTTTTCTCCTAGTTTGAACTCAGATTTTATTTTACGATTTATCCATTCGGCTAACGCCTCAGCTACTTCAACTGCTAAACCATGCAAGTAGTATGCATCAGTATACTTGTCTTCTTGATTCCATTTTTCTATAATATCTGAAACTTTGGTTCCAACTGTAACTGCTTGAAATGCAACAATATCATCTTCTCCAAAATAATCAGTAAGACAAAGATGCTGAGATTTAGTAGAACGTGGAAAATTAAATTCAACGCTTTCACAATTTGGACTATCAACTATGAGCTTTCCATCTTTATTATGACATGTAAAAAATCCATAAACAATTTCAGGTTCAAATAATTTTTCTCTAATAATTCGAATTTTCCATTCATTTAACAATATTTCATGATCTGCTTCAGAATCAGATCCTGCTTTTCCACGTAACCCCCAAGAGAGTTTGAATAATGATTTTTTATCAATCAATTCCCAAACTTCAGCCATTTTTATTTGATCAGATTTCAATCTTATTGGAGTTCCAACAATTTTAGGAGTTATTGGAACGACTGGTTTGGTTTCACTTTTTGGAAGAGTTGAGGGATCAACTGGAGCAGTAGACTTGTCTTTCCAGTTTTCAAGTTTCTCCTTCCATTGGGTTAAAAATTTGGATTTTTCATTTGAAACTATTGTATCCATAGTTTTTAGACCTTCAAACATGGTATTACAGTAAAATACTCCAGATTCGTAAATGCCATCTTCTTTTGCAATTCTATTGATGTAATTACTATTGATTGCAGCGCCACCACATAGAATTGGAATACCCATATTGTTTTTTCTTGCATGTTCTACAAAATATTGCATTTGTTTTGATGTGGAAACTAAAAGTGCAGATAATCCTATAGCGTCAGGATGTACTTCATCTATTTTTTCTAAGAATTTTTGCAATGGCACCTGCTTTCCAAGATCATAAACAGTGTAACCATTATTTTGAAAGATTGTTTTAACTAAATTCTTTCCAATATCATGGACATCACCATAAACTGTTCCAAGTACAAGTTTTCCTTTTGATGTACCTTCTTCTTTAACTAGGTATTTTTCTAATTCCCCTACTGCTGCCTTCATACATTCAGCAGATTTGAGAACAAATGGTAGAATTAATTCTCCTGAACCAAATTTATCACCAACTTCTTTCATTGCAGAAAGTAAGTCCTCGTTTAGTGTTTTGATTGCACCTTCATGAGTAATTTCAGGAGGCACATTCAAAGAAAGAATGCCATCATGTTCTTTAATGATATTACTTTTACCAATCTTTTCTGCAATTGCAGAGACAACATCGTTTTGAATTCCATCTTTAAGTCTATTTACAATTCTAAAATTTG